>JAPPOU010000097.1 GCA_028817795.1 Alphaproteobacteria bacterium | reverse complement strand
GCGTAAATGAGGTTAAAAAATCGTTAATGCATGTGTTTCCTATAAATTCAAATAGGATAGTTAAATTATATATACATAACACATATAAAGTTCTGAAAAACAAGACTTATTCATATTGAAATCGCAACCACTCCCATTATGATAACAGCCTCTAAACATAAAAACATTAAGTCTGCGCAACACTCATGTTTTAAGGACGGTACACAAATGACGCACCCCTTGTTCGATAAATCTGATGAAACGCCCGTTGTTCGCCCCATTCCCGATGGCGCTGCTGACATTGCACGCGCACTAGGCCAAAAACCTGAAAACACATGGTGGGATTACAACGCAGTTTACTCCGCAAAAAGCGGCATGAAATTTGTGGATGATACAATTGGTGTTGTAAACGAAGGCGTAACCACGCTTGCACGCGGCGGCGCAAACGCCCTGACACTAAAGCTGGAAGACGGTTTTCTGGACTACCAGCAAAAATATGTCGGCGTCGGCAAAGTTTTGGAAGTCACGCATAAACGCGCACCGCACGACCAATTCCTCTACCCCGAACAGTCCGTATACGTGCAGCTTGCAAAATGCGCAGAGGAAGATAAAAGCCTGAAATCCGCTTTCATGGGCGCGGTTATCTGCGGCCTGCTGCCTGTCGCCGACACACTGGAGACAGCCGACAAGCTGGGCGCAAAAACGCTAATAAACCCCGAACAAACCATGCGCTTTAATTCAAAGGCCCGCATTGTCGAAGAAGCCGCAGAAGGCCGGTATAACGTTGCCCCCCACACCGTTGCACGCAACTGGGATGACATCGAAAACAAACTGGAAGAACTGGCCGGAAAAGCCCGTGATCTAGGCCTTGATCCGCAAGAAGCGAAATACTGGGTTAAGTTCGACAACATGGCAGGCGGCACAGGCGTTACAGCCTATAAACCTGCATCAATGTCGATTGATGATGTCAAAGACTGGATTGCAACCGGCCTGTACAACGCCGGGAAATCGCCCGAAGACTTCATGCCTGTCGTGTTTGACATCGATATTGGCGCACTGCCGAACGTAAACCGCATACTTGGCAACATGAACGTGCAGGCCATTGTCGCCAATAACGGCGTCAGTATTACAGGCGTGACATTCCAAAAAACGTCTGACAACGGCGCCTACATTGGCGGTGGTCTGCCACAAACGCCAGAAGACAAGGCACTGGCCACCGAAGCGTACGGCTGGGCCTTGCCCGTCCTGAAAGACGCACAGAAAAAAGGCTATCGCGGATATGCAGGCATTGACGTTATCCTCTGCGAGGAACAAGACGGTAAAAAACGCGGTTACATCCTGGAAATGAACGGCCGCCTGAACAGCTCAACCTCGCTTTTGTCAATGTCGCACAAAGTTGCACGGGATGCCAAAGCCCCCGATGCTGCCGCCTGCAACCTATCAACACAGTTTAAAAAACCGCTCAAGGATTTCAAATCGTACATGGCCGCATTTAACGATGTCATTTACCGTGCGAACGAATCGGATTTCGAGGGGGTCATTCCCATCATCATGAAACCCGCAAAAGACGGCGGCATTGGCGCAGTTAAGACAATTGCCGTTGCCAAAACGCCCGAACGCCTTGCCATTGTAGAGAAAAAGTACAATAACATTGTACAGCACCTGCCGCACTAGGGTCAGGCACGCATCAAAAGGCAAAGGATAAAATAATGGCACTCCTGCTGGTACACGGTGGCGCAACAAACCTCACGTCCTCCCCCCTCAACGATTCCAAGCAGGGCGCGACGGAGGCCAGTTGCAACGGCACGGACATGACCGGAAAAAGCGCTACCGATATCGTGGAAGCTGCTGTCATGGCGCAAGAATTGGAACCATCCCTGAACGCAGGGCTTGGCAGCGTTGTGCAAATGGACGGGCGCATCCGCATGGATGCGGGCATTTGCAATTCCGATGGCAAATACGGCGCTGTCATGCAGATCGAACACGTCAAAACCCCCGTTCGCGTGGCGCGGCGGGTGATGGATATTGGTTATCACAGCGTTTTATCTGGTGATGGCGCGCATACATTTGCAAAAGAACAGGGTTTTGAATCGCAATCTCCCTTTACGGCAGATGCCTTTGATGCCTACCTGAAAACACGCGCGCAATTTCCCGCGCTTGATTACAACGCGCTGACCGTCAACGTCGATGACATCAACGTACGCAAGCTGGGCACCGTTGGCGCTGTTGCGATTGACGATGAAGGGCGTCTTGCCGCTGCCTGTTCAACCGGCGGCACAAAATTTTGTTTTCCGGGCCGCGTTGGCGATTCACCCGTTTTCGGGGCCGGGCTATATTGCACACCCGAAATCGCCGTCTGCCTGACAGGCGAAGGCGATAAAATCCTCCGCCGCCTGACCGCCAAACGGGTGGAGGAGCGCTTCCTGCAGCACGGTAATCTGAAAAAAGCCGTCGATGAAGCCGTGGAAGATGTTTTAAAAATTGAAAACGGCTATTGCGGCATTATCGCCATCGCCCGTGACGGCACGGCGGCATCAGGGCATAGCACGTCATTTATGGCCTTTGCGCAAAGAAGCTCCTGAAACATATCTTTCGTAAATAAAAACCTCTGCCAGTCTTGCTTGCATTCACAGGCAAGACATGAGAACATCGATAACTGTCAATACGTTATACGTTTCCAGCAGAGGTGTGGTCAGAATGTTCGAGCAATATAAATGGCAACAGGTTCCCGGTGCACAGGCAGAGCCGTTTTTAAAGCTCGTCAACCCCATTCAGGGTAAGCACACGGCATCGCCCGGCACGGCAGATGTGCAATGGTGCCAGCTCCCGTTCTATACCAGTATCGCGCTTGTGAAAATTAACGATAGTTCATGGCCGCCAAACACTGGCCCGTTCTGGTTTTTGGCCAAGCAGGGGCGCATGTTCTTGCTGGATGGCACCAGCGCCCCCATCCATGACGCGAACGAAGCGGACCCCATTAAGGTCACAGAAGAAAACACACTCGATTACCTCAGGTTCTTTTGCTACTTCGTCCATGGCGACGAAGGCCCCTTCCTGATCGTGGAGGAGATCAACCACCCGGCCATCGACCACGATAAACTGGACGATACCCGCCGCAAGGTTCTGGAAGGCGCGCTGCGCGATGCCATGTTCGAAGGCAAAACAGATGCGGGCGCCTATGAAGCCAGCGCCCTTGTCCTCTACGGCAACGCCCTGTTCTCGGCCCGTTTCTCGATGACTGAAAACGGCATGATCGAAATGATCGATGATGAACCGATTGCCGCTGACCTTCCGGTGAAGAAAATTAAGCCGAATTATTAAAGACAGCGATGCCGTACAGCGGAGATCAGGATAACCGATCGCCATTTGCAGCTTATACCTGTGGCCCGCTTTCATGTCTTTCACGGCTTATCGTTGCTACGGTCTGTCTTGCTCCCCTCGCTACGTTTCTTATCACCGCCGCAACACATGGCCGCCTGCTTGCGTTTTTTGGCATGCTCCAATCTCCCATGGCGATCCCGGTTATCTGGATCCCGCTTTTTATCGCCATCTACCAAATTTTATTCATACGGAAGTTCCGGGTCGAGCTTTACGAAGACAAGATCAGGGTATCCGGCGTATTCACCCAGCATGAAATGAAAAAAAAGCATATATCCCATGCCCACAGGATACGCTGGCACACGCGCCTTATCTCCTCATCACCAAAAGTCAGGGATATCTTGTTTCAAAACCCCAGCTTGGAGCACATGGGCATTTTTAAAGAATGGATAAAACCATTCGAAGATAAATTCGAAAACACCAAACAAGATATCGAGAAGAGCATCCCTTTGCTATTTCGCGCAGCAACGCATGTTATTTCAGCCATCTTCTTCATCTCTATCCTTGCCCTTGCAGGGAGATATGTAGATGAACACAGCGTGAAGCTCATTACGGGCATATCTTTCCTCACCATCCCTCTTGCTTTGATATTCGATATGAACAGACACAGGAATGACGCTTATGCCCTATTCCCACGCTGGAAAACAAAAAACAGCGGCACAGCACTATGGCTTATTTTGGGGGTCATAACGCTTGGCATCACATTTATGGCGTCACCTTCCATACGGCTATTCTCGGCCAGCCCCATGATAGTTTATGGCCTTGCAGGCCTGTGCATTGGGTACATATACCTGTCACACCACCACAAACAAGCGGCCCTACCCACCTTTAACCTAGGCTGTATTTTTATTGCATTTTGGCTGGCGTGCGGAGCGCTGTTATTGAATGCGACAAAAGACACAAAACCGCCCGACGTCCACGAAATAAAAATTCTTGATCTCCGTATAAAAAAAGGCAGGCGGCATACAACCCACAAAGCATATTTGGTTTACGAAGATGTTTCCCCGGAAACCTATAACCTTTCCAAAGACCTTTTTATCAAAGCCAGCTCAGGGCAAAAACTTTGCATCACCATCCACAACGGCATACTGGGCTTTCAGTGGTATGAAATAAACACCTGTAGCGGTTAAGCGTTATTCCCTCACCCCAAAGTCCATCTCCATCGCCTTGGGGCCGAGCTGTCTTTGCAGCTCTTCCAGATGATCGGGGCGGAGGATGGCGCGTTCAATCAGGTCACGGATTTCGGGGCGCATGGTTTCCAGCACTTCGTGCAATATATCCTTGTTCATATTCTTCATATTGGCAAAGGCCCGCTTGTCGCCCGCCAGCCACGCGCGAATAAATTCCTCCGGCGTGTCAAAATCGCCGTTATGCGCATCAAAGTTTTTTGACAAGGCGTTGGCATCAACGCCGCTTTTAAATCTTTTGTCGTTTTCAAGGTCACTCACAGCAGGGTCCTCCGTTCTTTTTTGTGTTCGATAACGGCTTGCGTGCCGTTTGCGTGTATTTCCCGGTACCATCATCTTCGTAATGCCAACTGCGCGGCGCGTGGCCGGGGTTGTTCAGATGAAAGGCCGCAGGCTCAAAAACAGCCGGGTGACCTGTTTCCTTTATTTTTTCCAAAGCCTCCGGAACGGAAAAGAAAGCCGCCCTTTCAACCGAACCATCCGGATCACGTGGCGACAATGCACCGTCAAAATCTTCAAACAAATAGGCCTGTACATGGCAGATGGAATGATCGCGCTTGTTATCATAGATGCAGGTATATAAAAGCTTGCCCGGCCCCTTCACCGCCAGCCCCGTTTCCTCTGCCGCTTCGCGGATGACGGCGGCCCTGTGGTCTTCCCCTTCTTCGGCCATGCCGCCGGGGAGGGTCCAGTATGCATCTGTTCTGCCGCGTTCCGGTGCGGTTTCAAGGACAAGGGCGATCTCGTCCCCTTTGCGAATCACGGCAACGGCAATGTTGTGGTGCTTCATGCCCTGCTCCTTATACATGGAATCACTATAAAATACGGCTTTCAGCATACACCTTGCGGCGCGATGCGTACAGTATTATAACAAAGCCATGAAAAAACACGCAACATGTGATGTGCTGATTATCGGCGGCGGGCTTGCGGGGCTGACGCTGGCGGGACTTTTGGGCCGCGCAGGTGTACAGGTTGTCGTGATTGATAAAGCACCGCCGCTATCACAAACAACCACGCAGTACGATGCACGTGCCACAGCCGTATCCTGGGCAACGCATCAGGTTTTAAAAGCCGCAGGCGTGTGGGACAGGCTGAAAGACCATGCAGCCCCCTTGCGCGATATTCGCGTGGCCGATGGCGGATCACCGCTGTTTTTGCATTTTGATGCCGATGACAATGATAATAACGCGCCATTTGGCTGGAACCTTGAAAACGCACTGTTTCGCCGCGCCCTGCAAGACAATGCCGCAGAGTTGCGCGATACCGTCACGCATATTGCCCCCGCAGAGATACAAGAATTCTTTCACACGTCGGCCCACGCAGGCGTAAAACTGGCAGATGGACGCAGCTTTCATGCACCTTTGCTGGTCGGCGCGGATGGCCGGCATTCTGCCGTACGCTCCTTCCTGAATATTGAATCAACGCAAAAAGAATATAAGCAAACTGCCCTTGTCTGCACCATTGCCCATGACACAGATCATGAAAGCGTTGCCGTCGAACATTTTTTTGAAGACGGACCCTTTGCCCTCTTACCACTGCCAGATGGAGAGGATGGCCGCTTTCGTTCCTCTGTCATTTGGTCCATGCCGCATGCGGCAGCGCAGCGTATTTTAAAACAGCCCGCCACAGACATAGATGCCATGCTGCAAAAACGCTGTGACCCGCATTTAAAAGGCGTTGCGGCAGTCGCCCCGCCGCGTGGCTATCCTTTGGGCCTCATGCACGCCGCGCAATATACCGGCCCGCGCATGGCGCTGGTCGCGGATGCCGCCCATGTCATCCACCCCATTGCAGGGCAAGGCCTGAACCTTGGCATGCGGGATATCGCGCTGCTGGCAGAATCGGTGGTTGATCGCGCCGGGCTGGGCCTTGATATCGGGGCGGATGACATGCTGAGCCACTACGCCAGCATCCGCAGGACCGACACACGACATATGACCCTTTTTACAGATATACTCAACGCCCTTTTCTCCAATGAATTGGAAACTGCCGCCACCCTGCGGCGCACAGGACTGGGGATTGTCAACCAAATACCTGTTTTAAAAGACTTTTTTTCAAGGCATGCCATGGGGCTGGGCGGGCAGACGGGCCGCATTATCCAAAACGGGCAGCTATAACTTTATAGCTATTTGATTTCTATGGTTTTTTTCCTGTTTTTTCTTGACGGGCGGCAAGAAACTTGGCACATTTTATCTAGCGCATTCAATATTTTAGCAAGGGAAACGCGTCGCCATGACCAAATCCGAATTGATCCTGAAGATCGCAGAGATGAATCCGCATCTGTATCAAAGCCATGCGGAGCAAATTGTTGACACGATTTTTGAAGAGATCACCAAGGCACTGTCTGACGGTTCCCGCGTTGAACTGCGCGGCTTTGGCGCGTTCTCGGTAAAAGAGCGTAAGTCGCGCATGGGCCGCAACCCGCGCACAGGCGAGACGGTTTTCGTTGAAAGCAAGCGTGTGCCCTTCTTCAAGATCGGCAAGAAAATGCACGAGCGCCTGAACGGCCTTGTTTCCGATGGCGAAGACGATATGAAAGACTAATCATCGTGGCTTGGGTCACGCTGGTTATCACTGTTCCCCTCGCGGTTTTTTCCGTTTTGTTTGCTGTTGTCAATCACGGCACGGTTGATGTTCACTTTCCGTTTCCTGAAATGACATTGTCGCTGCCCGTTTATCTTTTCGGTCTGGGCATGCTTGGTACAGGTTTTTTTGCAGGCGCGCTGTTTGTCTGGCTGCTCGACCAGAAAACACGGTTTAAATGCTGGAAGGAAACGCGCCGTGCGGACAGGCTGGAAAAAGAACTGGGTACACTAAAAAAATCCACACACATCCCAGCGAATGACGCATTGTCTTTAGAGCAACACTAGCCGTCTGTCTGCGCGCCCGCAGGTATGGTGGCATCACTTGTTTTATAGCTTTCAAGAAATGCGCTGAACATATCAACTTCCCCAGCCATCTTCAAAATCGTTTCACGATCAGACGGCGTAGTGATGCCACCGGGGCGCGTCACGACACCAAATGTTGCCGCCAAAGCCGTCGGCTGCATGGAAGACGTATAACAACGCCGCACGGCCTTTAATTGATCCGTATCATCAGCCAGTTTCAGCGCAACCCCCATATTGACGGCCAAGCGAGCCTGCATGTCATCCATCTTTTCATCGCAAGACGGCAGCAAGGGTTTGATCGCCCGCGCCGCAGCACCCCATCTGCGCGCCTGCCACAGAATGTTCATTTTCATTTGCTGCGCTTCATTCGTATCATAGGCATGCAAAATGGCGAGCGCCGTATCCATTTGATTCATCTTTGCGTGCGCCCGCGCCTTTAACAACGCCCGCTCATAGACCTGCTCCGGTGTTGCTGCAGTCTTTTTTGTTCTTTCAAGCGCCTTAATCGCGTTCTCCGGTTTTCCATCCAAAAGATATGCTGCCGATAATTGCGCGCCCATTTTTACAACATCTTCATCCGGAAGACCTGCCCGCAAAATATCCTCCATGACATCTGCGGCGCGTTTTAAAAGGTCCATACGCATCAGGTACCCTGCAAAATATCGTTTAGCCGTATCCGCTTCCTTGCCATGGGGCACAAGCCTGCTGAATTCTTCGTACAAAGACACAACCTCTAGCGGAGAAATATCCTGTACCGCGCCTCCAACAAAAACATCCTCGAACACGCGGCGCATATCATCACGAATTGGCGTTGAATCCCACAGTTGCTCGTCTGACAGCTTTGCGGCCAGTGCCATATCCTGCAAACCCGATAAATACTGCTTGTCACGCACCTTTAACAGGCCAAGGCTGTGCAGAATTTGCACCTCCAACCCATCGCCACGCCATGCAAAACGCAAAGAATCCACCTCTTCTATCGCCCTTTGCGGCGTTGATTTTCCTTCTTGTAATTTGAGCAATGCCAAAGCAAGGCTGGCCTTGGTGTGGTACAGGCGATCCATGCCATCCGCCACGGGCTGCCAGGCTTCCAACGCTTTGTCTACGTCACCCTCTTGTCGGAATGTTTCACCGTTCAGATATTCCAGGGCGGCTTCATAGCGCGGCGCAAAATCGCTGGATGTCGTGCGAATGTTTTCCAGCAAGGCGCGGGCCGTATCGGACCGCCCCAATCTCAATGCAGACTCGGCCATGTAAATCCGCATCGGAATCGACAGGTTTTCAGGGTAGCCCGACAGCAACGCGTTACTTTGCGGAAAAAACTGATCCGCCAATCTCCACTGCTCGGAAGCTGCAGCCGTATACCCCATCCACAAACGTACTTCGGGGTGCGTTTGTATCGCAGGATGCGACAGGAATGTTCGCGCATCCCCGTAATAACCGGCCATTGCGCTGGCCGCGCCTTTTAGCGCTATAAAGCTGGGGCTGTCTGATATTTTATCATCTTCTTCCGCAATCAAGCGCAAGACAGCCAAGGTCTCTTTGCCAAAATCGTTGGCAAAATATAGCAGCGCAAGCCGCATCATCATAGCCTGCCTGTCTGCAGAAGTTTGCGCAGCCGCAATCCCCTCTTCCAGACGGCGCTTGTTCTCGTAAAGGCGGGTTATTCCCCCCTGCCGCCAGTTCGGGAAATCAAACAAACGCGCCACATTCTCTGCATTCCCGCTGCCATCCAGCGTCGATACGCCTGTAATCGCATAGGGCGTAACAATAATCCCCTCAGGTGCCGTCACAAGAACATTGCTGCCAATGCGCTTGACCAAAACGCCCTCTACCAAAGGGCGTACCACCATGCCTGCCGCTGCGGGCAACACCTCAACATTTGGGAAACGACGTATTTGGTCAACGCGCGCATCGGGGCGCGATACGGGTACAACCTTCAAAGTATCGCCTGTAGACGGATCGATAAACTCCATCACCTCGCCCACAGCCCCCAAGGTTGAAATGAGTTTTGCCTTTCCGCTGGCGCGATCAATATCCACATTGACGTCTGCGCCCGCACTCCACCCCGTGGGCTGAGAAGACAAATTGACATGCCACGTCAAATTTCTCTTTCTAATCCCCAGATATGTATTTGGCGGCATGGCATAGCGCCATGCAATCCCATCGCCAAATTTAAAAAGTCGCGGCTTCCCCAGATAATCGGCATGTGGGCCTGTCACCTGCGGCGCGACTGTCACCTGTTTTGAATCTGTCACAATCCACAACATCCCGAACCTTTTGAAGACGGCCATATGCAAAGGCTCGATTGATGAAATCGAGATACGCGTACTTTCCTCAAGCACGCGTTCTTCCGGTTGCTGGTTTTCTGCTGTTGGCGGTGGCACATCTTCTTTTTCAACCGCTTCCACCGGTGCGGGCAAAGGTGGGGGCACTTCATCGTCTGCCGCTGCAACCAACGGCGGCTCTGGCGCAGCCTCAGGCAAAGGCTTTTCTTCCTTTTCCGCCTCCTTCGGCGCAGACGTCGATTTTTTCATCGGCTCAAAGAGTGCAATTTTCTCTTTTGGCTTTTCTTTTTCCTTTTTTTTCTCTGCCTTCTTTTTATCAGAAACCTGCCCAAAATAAACATCAACAACGACCATGCGCATCAAGCGATGGTGATGAATGCGTGATCCTTTTGTGCTGAGGTTGACCACCAACGTGTTTGGCCCGGACTTGAGCGCCGACAAACCCGCAATGCCACGCGGCAGGCGCGGAATAGTGCCCGCTGCCAGATCCGTATCAAATTTTATTTCGTAACCACCTTCTGTTTCCTTCACAAAATAGGCGACCAATTTGGGAAAATCGAAAACAACACGCGTGTAATCACTGTGATATCCAAAGCGAATGGGAACGGTATCTGCCGCACGCGCCGTCACTGCCGTGCCCAATATGAACACAGCAAGACATAAGCACACAAATATTTTCCATTCAGCCTTTCGCATCAGCAGAGTACCCCAATTTTCAGGATACACGAAAAACCGTTGAAATTCAGTTACGAAGGCTGGTTTTCGCCTTAAATTTTGGGAAATTGACTCCGGGGACGAGGAACAGGTGGAGGTGGGCTATTTTTGGTGACAATATCTGCAATAATCTTATTATTGTTTAGATTATCATTCGCCGCAACGAAATCAGCCACAGAGCTTCCTGCTTTAACATCTCCCTTCTTAACTGCGATAAGATAAGACAGGGACACATGGTATTTATTCAAGCGCATCAAGTTATCCTGACCCAACACAGGGCCGCCACGTGACATATCCATGTTGTGCTGCAGGTCTTTTATCTTGCAATCAATCCCATCACTGTTAAGACTGCAGCGGGCGATGAAGGAAAAATAAGCTTCCCCTTCCCTGCGCGTCATGGCATCAACCCCGTTGACGACGCGCTCGCTAAAACCGACGTCGCGCAAATCCTGTATTGTCCAGTCGCTATCCTCCACAACATCGTGCAAAAGACCGATAATCATCTTGGTCGATGAATCTGTCTTTGTCATCGAAACATGGACAGGATGATGGCCATAATCATCGCCATTCCACAACTTTTTTTCGTAGAGAGAGGAGCCGAGAATAACCAAAGCCTTATTGAAATCAGCATCCGCCGATTCAGGCCTCAGTTCGGCCCGTTTTTCAATCATACGTTGCTTGGTTTCTTCTTTGCTGAACAGCGCCATTTATTTTCTCCTGCTTATTCCTGCAGGAGGATAGCATATGGAAAATTTATGTCAATAGGTGTTATTTATCAAACTCTGCCAATAGCTTATCTATTTCAGCCTGATTCACGGCAGGCCCCCCGACTTGCGGGCCGTTCAACAACGTACCGCTCCCCTCTTGCTCTTTGACGGCAGGGGCCTTGCCGTAAGCACCGGGTGCACCATGCCCAAAAGCAGACAAAATATCGGCCACTTTTGCCTCGATATTCTTAAGCGTTTTTACAACTTTTGTGATTCTCTGCCCCGTAATGTCTTGAAAACTGCAGGCCTCGTAAACGCGCGTAATCACATCTGTCAACTGCGCCCGCTGTTCATCCGATACGCCTTCGCCTATTTTTTCAATCTCGTCACAGGCATCCATGATCGTGCCCGTCGCCTTGGCCGTTTCATCAACAACGGCATCCAGTTCATCTGTTGCCGTAGGTATATGATTGTGGCTGATTTCAATGGAACGCATTTGCGCCAATTCTGCCCGCATGCTTTCAATGTAGTCATGCAGAACCTGCAGCTCTTCCTGCAGTTTTTGCGTTAATTCCGTTTCATTGCCGACGTTCGTCATAACGGATTGAATAATTCTCACAACCTCGTCCCGGCTATAGGGTCGCTCTTTCAATGCAGGTTTGTTCATCGTGGCACGCTCCTTAAAAATCACCCAGTACGCCGGCAATTTTGCTCTTCAATGTATCTGCGTTGAATCGCGTCACAATGTAATTGTCCACACCGGCTTGCCGTGCTGCCAAAACATTCTCGGTCTTGCTTTCCGCCGTAACCATGATAAAGGGCACTTTGTTTCCCTTGCCTCGCACTTCCTTAAGCAATTCCAGCCCCGTCATAGGCTCCATGTTCCAATCAGAAATAATAAGGCCATAGTCCTTGGACCCTATTTTTTCCAGCGCCGCCTGCCCATCCATCGCTTCATCAACATTGTTAAAGCCAATTTGTTTAAGAAGGTTCCTGATAATGCGCACCATGGTCTGGTAATCATCGACAACCAAAACATTCATCTCTTTATTGACATCACTCACGTCATACCTCTTTGTTTGTTTTTCCGGCGTAGCGCCAATACAAAAAACCAGCCGCACTGTCATTCTAGACCGCAACCATTAAACAACGGTAAATCTTTTTTTAAACTGATGCGACTCTTTATTCCGCGAACTTTTTTTCGCCCGGCAAACGCCGTTGGTCAGCAAGCTGCATTGTCACGTTCTTCGCTTTTTCCGGCGTCATACTTGCAAGAATGGGCGATGCTTTGCGTTCATTCATGCGGCCGATCACATCCAATAGTATGTTCATCTCCAACGCATCAAAGATACGGGCGGCTTCTTTTGGCTTCATGTTTTCGTAGATTTTTACAAGGCTGCGCAGGCGTTTCTCTTCTGCTTCTTGCTGTTGCCCCAAAAGAGTTTTCATTTCGGCCTTCATACGATTGAGCTCAGATATTTTTTTATCGACTTCTTGCTCGGCCGCGCTTAAAAGCGCTTCACGCTCCCTTAATGCGCCCTCCCGTTTTTCCAGAGCCGTGCGGCGCGCCGCCAAAGATTTCAGCACCTCAATCTCGGCAGGACTAAAAGCGCGCACGTCCTCCTCTGGCATTTTTTCCGGCAGTGGCGGATTTTTGTTATCAGAAGACATACTTTTGTGTTCATCTGCCCCGGTATCACGCGCCCCTGTATCGACCAGCTTCATGGGCGCTGCATTTTCTTTGTGCTCAACAGCAACGGCAGCGCCGACATCAAATGTCGCGATATCAAACATGCGCCCTGCCAGCCCCGCGACAGCCAAGGCCATCAGAACCAAAAAAACATCGGGCTTTTTCACTTTATAGGGCATTCCCATTTCCTCTCCACGCCTAGCGTTTTTGGCGGGTCTTTATCGCTTCCTGCAAATCCTGCTCTGCCTTTGTGCGGCGGGGCGCATCTTCTTTTTCAGGCGGCACGTCAGCATTCTGCGCTGCCGCCTGCCCCAACCGGTCTGCCAGATTATCACCGGCATGAATCATAATTTCCAGCTCATCCGCCAAACCACGCGCAGTATTAATTTGCTCTTGCAGCGTATCCCCTGCAACAGAGGCTGTTTCCTTCAAACTCTTCACCGCCGACTCCGCGCGTTCAGAGGCCACGTTCATCGCCTTAATCAAGTTCTCAAAATCGCGCCTGTCCGCCTGCATACGCTCTATCTGCACGCGCAAGCGCCACGCCTGAAATATCGCAATGGCCAGCGCCGCCGCAATCACAACATCTATCATCAGGCCGTAATAGCTCATCTGCCGCCTTTATACATCCTCATATCTCCTCGCTTTCTTCGGGGTCAATATACTCCCGAATATTGCAAGCGATTTGTCCCTGTTTCTGCCCTAAACGCGCCATGAACATCGCATGGTCGCCAACACGCATCTCTATCAAGTCATCCACACGCGTATTCAGCAGCACGACGGAGCCAGGCTCCCAGTTTACAAGATCATTCAAAGATACCGTGGTTTCACCCAATATGGCCGCCAGGTGAATATCGGTCTGATACAGCTCGCGTTTCAAGTGACCTTCCCAGATCGTATCACGACCGAACTTTTCCCCCATGAACATCTGCAGCAACAGCTCGCGGATCGGCTCCAGCGTGGCATAGGGGATCATAATCTCAACACGTCCCGAACGGTCGCCCATGTCGATACGCAGCCGCACCAAAACGCCTGCATTGTTGCTTTGCGTGATCGTGGCAAATCGTGGGTTGGTTTCAATGCGCTCAAGACGGAAAGACACAGGAGACAATGGATCAAACGCCGAAGACAAGTCATTCAGCACCACGTGCACCATGCGTTCGATCAGCTTGGTTTCAATCGTCGTATAGGGGCGTCCCTCAACCCTGAGAGCTGACGTGCCACGCCGTCCGCCCAACAAAACATCCACAATAGAATAGATGAGCGCTGAATCGACAACCATCAAGCCATGGTCGTCCCATTCCTCGGCCTTGAAAATTCCCAGCATCGCGGGCAAGGGGATAGAGTTAAGATAGTCACCAAAGCGCACAGATGAAATATGGTCCAATGAAATCTCGACGTTATCCGACGTCAGGTTACGCAAGGATGTCGACATCAACCGCACAAGACGGTCAAAGACGATATCCAGCATTGGCAGGCGTTCATAGTTGACAAGCGCTGAGTTAATCAGCTCCATGATGCCGGTGCGATCCCCGCCCGACGTCTCATCATCAAAACCTAAAAGGCTGTCAATTTCACTCTGGTCAAGAATGCGGCCTTCGTCTTCGCCGCCAATCGCACCGCCGCCACCTTCGTCACCCGCCATAGCCTCCCACTCGGCCATCATGCGGGCTTCTTCTTCGCTCATCTGTTTTTCGTCTGTATCACTCATGGTCCATGCTCGCTTTGCTTACTGCACCAATATTTCCTGAAACAACACATCCTTTATCTTGATGTGCGGTGCAGCGGCGCGGACGCGGTTCAACAACTCGATCTTCATGCGGTACAGCCCCGCCGACCCGCGCAAATCTTCCATCCGCAATTCACGCAAATATGTCTGAAACTGATCGATGACGCGGGGCAGGATTTCGTTGAATCCCGCTTCGTCTTCCGCCTTTTCAAGCTCGACCTTTAAAGAGATTTTCAGGAAGTGCGGATTCTTTGACGTTGCGTTCAGATTCACAATCAGGTTAGGCACATCAATAAAAAAGCCCGGCGCTAAAGCATCTGCATTAACAGCGGCTTCCTTACAATTTTCTCCCTTTTCACCTTCCGCGCATTCAACTTGGCCCGGCAGCAACCCGTCCAAGAACCCCATAAAGTAAGCACCTGCCCCCAACCCGCCTAAGACAAACAAGGGCAAAACAGCAAACAGAATGATTTTCTTTGCATTAAACCGACCGCCACCGGACTCCGTAGAATCGCCGCCCTCGCCAAGGGCCTCTTCACCGCCTTCTGCCGGTTCCTTGTTTTCTGTCTCTTCGGCTTCGCTCATTGTTCCCCGTCTTTATGGCCGGCGCACGCGTAAAGAACGCCATTAAACTCCTTATAAACCCTGCATATATCGTGCCACGATTCCTGTGATTTTAACAGCGGATTATTTATATATTTTCGTATTATTAGAAATGCTTAAGGCCGGAAAATTTTTCCGCCAGCCACTCACACGCGCCCGCTTCCGGCAAAAGCCCCCGGATTTTATGCCAAGTTAACTAATGCTAATAAATTGAAAACAAACATATTTTCAAACTGGCACGTATCCTGCAACACCACTGCCAGGGAAATTCGTTTCTGACAACCTGCAAAAAACGTAGGGCGGAAGCGGAACAACGAAAGGTGGTTTGGACATGGAAAATATTTCCTATGTCGGCCTGTCGCAGCAAATGGCGCTGCAAAGGCGGATGGACATGACGGCGAACAATCTCGCCAATATGAATACGCCGGGATTCAAATCCCAGAACGTCCTGTTTTTGGAATATCTTAATCAATCGCAACAGGGCGATCAGGTCCGGCAGGTTCTTGATTACGCCAGCTACCGCGACTTAACGCAGGGCACATTCCAGCAAACATTTAATGAACTGGACTTGGCTATTCAGGAAGACGGCTATTTCACGGTCGATACGCCCGAAGGCCGCCGCTATACCAAGGCGGGCAGTTTCCGTCTGAATGAAAATCGTGAAATCGTGACCAAACAGGGCTACCCCCTTCTTAATGAAAGCAGCGCCCCCATCGTGGTACAGGCCGAGGCCACAAAAATCACCGTGACAACCGGGGGCGAAGTCGTCACAGACCAGGGCAGCGTGGGCCGTATTCACGTTGTGGGGTTTGATAATGAACAAGACATGAAAGCAGTCGGCAACAACCTTTACGATGCCATTCAACTGCAGGAAAAGCCCATCGAAAATCCGGGCATCACGCAGGGCATGATTGAAACATCAAACGTGAACCCGATCATCGAAATGAACAAGATGATCGAAATTCTACGCAAATATCAGGCAACGCAACGCATGCTGGTCACGGACCATGAACGGATCCGCAGCGTGATACAAAAACTGACGAAAGCTTAATAAAGGGAGGATGATATGTCTTTAACATTGGATATCGGCGCAACGGGGATGCTGGCGCAACAGCTGAACGTTGACGTGATTTCAAACAACATCGCCAACATGACAACGACAGGCTTTAAACGTCGTCGGGCAGAATTTCAGGACCTTTTGTACCAGACAAAAGTACGCCCCGGTGCCGCAGCGTCTTCGG
>JAPPOU010000053.1 GCA_028817795.1 Alphaproteobacteria bacterium | reverse complement strand
GTCTGGGGCGCGTCTGGTTGCCGTGGCGGGCGGCAAGGGCGGGGTTGGAACAACTTCGATTGCGCAAATTACGGCCTGGAGCATCGCGGAAACGTTAAAGCAAAAGACACTTTTGCTGGATGCCGCAGGCAGCAATTCTACATTGGGTGTGTCCTATGGCCTTGAGCCTTCCGCCAGTTTTTCAGAGGCGGTGCGCGTTGGGTCATCTGGCAGTGAAGATGATTTAAACCGCATTTTGCAAAAGGCGACGGACAATTTGACGATGTTGATTTGTGGGGGTGATCCTGTTTTGGGGGCGCGGCCTGATCCCGATATCGTGGAAGCCATGGTCACGCGCCTGATGCAGAAATACCCGGTTATTGTTATTGATTTGTCTGGCGCATCACGTGCTGTGCAGCAGCGCATGATCGCTTTGGCAGCAGATGTTATCATGGTGACAACGCCCATGTTGACAGCCTTGCGCAATACGCGGACGTATCTGGGTGAAATCAAGGCGATGCGGAGCGGGCTTGAGGAAGTGGACCTGCTTGTCAACATGCAAGGGCTGGCGGGCGGCAAGGAAGAAGTGCCGATCAAGGATATCGAAGCCGCTTTGGAAACAGATGCAGCTGCCAAAATTGCATATACCCCCAAAGTTTTTGCTTTGAGCGAGTCGACGGGCAAACCCGTTGGGGCAAGCGCGGACGCAAAGGACATTATGCAGCAAATTCTTCCGCTGGCAGAGCGCGGGGCTGCCGTTAAGCATGCTGGCGGCAAGGATGAGCCTGACACAAAAGAGGAAGGACCGTTGTCGTTCCTGAAGAAATTGACGCAAAAGGAAAAATAGAGGGCCGGATTTATGTTCGGAAAACGTACAGGAGGAGGCGCGCCACCCCAGAAACCTGCCGAGGCAGCTAAACCCGCGCCGGCAGTAGAGGAGAAGCCGCAGGCTGCAGAAGAAAAGCCAAAAGAGGAAGCGAAGCCTGCCGAGGAAAAAAAGCCTGCTGCTGAAACATCGGCGCCGGACACGCCGCCGCCGGTAGAAGAAAAGCCGAAGCCGCCTCCGTCACCGCCACCTGCAAAAAAACAATCCACGCCAGAGCCGCCTCCGCCCCCGGAGCAGGCACCGGTACAGGCAAACCCGCGTATTGAACGCGCACGTAAGCGCATCTGGGCCGACTTACGTGATGGTATTGATCTCAAATCCTTGGCCCGCATGGATGCGGAAGCAGCGCGGGCTGAAATTCTTTCTGCCGTGCAGGAAATTGGACAGTTTCGCGGTCTTGATGTTACGCCAGCCGAACTGCAGCAAATTGCCAAGGAGGCGGCAGACGACATGCTGGGCTTTGGCCCGCTGGAAGAGCTGTTGGAGATGGACGGCATTGCCGATATCATGATTAACGGCCCGAAAACCATTTATATCGAGCTGAACGGCAAAATCCAGCGTGCAACGATTGAATTCCGCGACAATCAGCACCTGCTCACAATCTGCCAGCGTATCGTGGGCGTGATTGGCCGGCGCGTCGATGAAAGTTCGCCCATATGCGATGCGCGCTTGCCCGATGGTTCACGCGTGAACGTGATTATTCCGCCGCTGGCGATTGATGGCTGCTGCATGACCATTCGTAAGTTTGCAAAGGAAAAGCTGACGCTGGAAAAGCTCCTTGAGTTCAAAGCCATGACGCCTGCGTGCATGGAAATGATTAAAATCATCGGCACATGCCGTGCAAACGTGTTGGTGTCGGGCGGTACGGGTTCGGGCAAAACGACCATGCTGAACTGTTTGACGCGCTATATGTCGCAGGGCGAACGCATTATTACCTGCGAAGATGCGGCCGAGCTTCAATTGCAGCAGCCGCACGTCGTGCGCCTTGAAACCCGCCCGCCGAACCTTGAGGGTGTGGGCGAAGTGAAGATGCGTGACCTTATTAAAAACTGTCTGCGTATGCGCCCTGACCGCATTATCGTGGGCGAGGTGCGGGGGCCGGAGGCGTTTGATTTGCTGCAGGCCATGAACACCGGCCACGATGGCTCGATGGGCACAGTGCACGCCAACAACCCGCGCGAGGCTTTAACGCGTATGGAGAATATGATCGCGATGGGCGGATTGAACCTGCCCGCTGCGGCAGTGCGTGAGCAGATTGCCAGTGCGGTGAACATTATTATTCAGGTGCAGCGCCTGCGCGATGGCTCGCGTAAAGTGACGCATATTTCCGAGATTACAGGCATGGAGGGCGAAATTGTCACCATGCAAGACCTCTTCCGCTTTGAATACGAAGGCGAGGATGAATATGGCCGCATTATCGGCAAGCAAAAATCATCTGGCCTGCGTCCTATCATGTACGACCGTGCGCGCATGTTTGGTCTGGAAGAAAAGCTGATTAACGTCATGTCGGAAGCGTATACCTGATGAACATGCAAACGATATTGATTGTCTTTTTTGTTCTCGCTGGCGCGGGGATTGTTGTTGCGGCCTTGTTCCGCAAGGAAAGCGAGCAGCAGGCACGAAATATATCGGTTATTACCGGCGGCAGTCTTGCGGCAGGTGGCGGCACGGGCGATGAAAACAAAGACAAACAGCTTGCCAAGCAAAGGGCGGACATTGCGAAAAAGCTGAAGGAAGCCAGCAAGGAAGACGCCGATAAAAATAAAGAAGGCAGCATCAAGCAATTATTGATTGAAGCGGGTTTTATCGAGACAAAACCGCTGCGCTTTTGGATGTATTCTGCAGCCTTTGCCATGGGGATATGGTTGCTCTTGAACTTTGTGGCATCGTGGCCGCCTATTGCCGTTATTTTTGTAACGATAGCATCTTTTTTGGGGCTGCCGAAATTCTTCCTGAAATGGAAAGCCGCCCGCCGCCAGAAAAAATTCCTGGAGGAGTTTCCAGACGCGCTGGATGCTTCCGTGCGCCTTTTGCAAGCGGGTATGCCTGTTTCCGAAGCGATTGCCATGGCATCACGTGAATTTACGGGGCCGTTGAAAGAGGAAATGACGCGCATCTACGAAAACCAGAAAATCGGTGTGCCATTGGGGCAGGCCGCACTGGAAACGGCGCACCGCGTGCCGTTGACGGAAGTTTATATGTTTGCAACGGCACTGCAAATCCAGAGCGAAACGGGAAGTTCACTAAGAGAGGTTTTGTCGAACCTGTCGACAATTATTCGTGCGCGTTTTCGTTTGAAGCGCAAGGTCAAAGCCTTGTCGTCGGAAGCAAAGGCATCGGCGGCGATTATTGCTTCATTACCGTTATTGGTGACGCTGGGCCTGAAGTTTGCGAACCCTGAATATATTTCATTGTTGTATACAACGCCGAAAGGCAAGTTCTTGGCCACTTGTGCTATTGGCTGGATGAGCTGCGGCGTTTTGATTATGCGGCAAATGATTAACTTTAAAATCTAGAAGGGGAAAAGCATGGACGCCCTGATGGATAAAAATGTTTTGATCGTGATCGTCAGCGCCCTTGCGGCAGCGGCATCCTTTGTAGCGTTTGCCATTCCTTTTCTGGCACGGCAGGAAAAGAGCGAGCGCTACCGCGATATTATCGAGAAGAAAAGAAAAGCGCTGTTTGAACAGGCCAAGGAACAGGTCAGTAAAAAAGGGCAGGTTAAAAAGCAGGAAATTTCTGCGGCCAAGTCTATGGTGCTGTTTTATAAGTTCCAGTCTTTGGCGGGCGAGGCGAGTCTGTCTGCCCGCACCCTGATGCTGCAGGCGGGTATCAGGAACCCCATGGCGCCTTTGTATTATTTGATATCACGCGCGGCCGTGCCTTTGGTGTTTATGGGGTGCGTAGGGCTTTTCTTGATGGCAGCGAGTGAAGAAATTCCGCGTGGCGCGATTACATCCCTGTTTATGGGGGCCGGTCTGTTCGGGTTCTTTCTGCCGCGCATACTCATTAAAAATACAGCGGATAAACGACAACAGGAAATTTCCCTTGCATTCCCGGACTCCCTCGACATGCTGTTGATCTGCGTGCAGGGCGGGATTGGTATTGAGGCTGCGATTAACCGCATTGCAGAAACCGTATCTGAACACTCCGAAGCTTTGGCGGAAGAATTGGGCATTCTTTCCGCAGAGCTTGGTATGTTGAACGACAGGCAGGCAGCGTTCAAGGGATTTGCATCACGTGTTGGTTCCGGCCCTGCACGTTCATTTGCGACAGCGATGTTGCAGGCAGAGCAATACGGTACATCTATTGCGCGTGCCCTGCGCGTTCTGGCGGATGAATCCCGTGATGCGCGCATGGCGGCAGCGGAGCAAAAGGCAGCGTCTTTGCCGCCCAAGCTAACCGTGCCGATGATTTTGTTTTTCCTGCCTGCGCTTTTTATCGTTATTCTCGGCCCCGCGTTTATTCGCGGGACGGGTTTGAACTGATTGCCGCGTACAGATTTAACGTAATGCCTGACCTTGCCATAGGGTTCTCCACGTGAGAAAATACGCCCTTGTTTTCACCCACTGGGGCACAGCATGAAAAAGAATAAAAGTGGTTCCGGCCACATCATCCTTACATCTCATCCGCCACGTGAAGGTAAAGTACCGGGCGTGAAATGGGGCGCGAAAACGCTGGAAGAGCGTTGGCCGATTATTGCCATCATGGCGGACCACGCATCATCGAACGTAATTGGCGCTTATGCGGGCGCGTATTCTGTGTACCGTGCCATGGCGGCGGCGATTGGCGCGTTGGATCCCTTGCATGTGCCGGACCTGACAAATACGACGCCCCCTGAAAAAATCGGACCGCACCCGCAGTGGTGTGATCCTGAAAAGATCGTGAGCCTCGACCCCTGGGGCCATATGGTGGGCGATGCCTTTGATGATTTCAGGAAGCGTGGGCTGGATGTGCGCCCCACAATCGCTGTGACGCAGGCGCATATTAATATGCCGGAAATCAAGGATGCCATGCGTGAAGGCCGCCTGAAACCCGACGGCGATATCTTGAATGACCGTGGTGATGTGAAGGTGACCAAGGCGGCGATTGATCCCGTATGGTATTTGCCCGGCATTGCCAAGCGTTTTGAAATTGAGGAATCTGATCTTCGCCGCGCCCTGTTTGAGTTTTCGGGTGGGATGTTCCCTGAATTGATTACAAGGAACGATCTTAAAATCTTCTTGCCCCCCATTGGCGGGCATACGCTGTATTTCTTTGGTGATCCGGAAACCATTCACGATCCGAACGTCAAGCTGGCCTGCCGCGTGCATGATGAATGCAATGGGTCTGATGTGTTTGGCTCTGATATTTGCACCTGCCGTCCATATCTGTGCCATGGCGTCGAACTGTGCATTGAAATGGCGCAAAAGGGTGGTAACGGCCTTATCATTTATAACCGTAAAGAAGGTCGTGCGCTGGGTGAGGTGACGAAGTTCCTTGTTTATAACGCACGGAAAAGACAAGAAGGCGGCGACAGGGCCGATAAATACTTTGAACGCACCGAATGCGTTGCGGGTGTGCAGGATATGCGCTTTCAGCAATTAATGCCCGATATGTTCCACTGGCTGGGCGTGACAAAGATCGACCGTTTTGCATCAATGAGCGATATGAAGTTCAATGCGCTGGCTTCTGCCGGTATCGATGTTATTGAACGTATTGAAATTCCGCCGGAATTGATTCCCGCTGATGCAGCGGTTGAGATGGAAGCGAAGAAAGCGGCAGGATATTTCGCGAAAGAATCAAAAACTGCGTCAGATCTGGAGCATGTCAAGGGTAGACCGCTTGATGAGTGAAAGAGTAAATGATGGAACGGTATTTTAAGAACGGAGAAACCAATGACCGGCAATAACGTACACTTAATCGATCATCCACTTGTGCAGCACAAGCTGTCTATCATGCGTGATAAGAAAACGACCGTGCAGGAGTTCCGCAATCTGGTCGAGGAAGTGGCCATGCTGATGGGCTATGAAGTGTTCCGCGATATGCAGACGGAAGAGGTCGAGATCGACACGCCGCTGGAAAAAATGAAAACAAAAATGCTGGCAGGGAAAAAGGTCTGCCTTGTGCCGATCCTGCGTGCGGGTACCGGTTTTCTGGATGGTCTGTTGAATTTAATCCCTTCGGCACGTGTGGGGCATATCGGTTTGTACCGTGATCCTGATACATTGGTGCCGGTTGAATACTACCTGAAAATGCCAGAAGACCTGCCGAACCGTCTTGTCGTGGTGGTGGACCCGATGCTGGCGACAGGCAATTCCGCGATTGCGGCGGTGGAGCGCCTGAAAGACCTTGATGCGACAGACATTAAGTTCATGTGCCTTTTGGCTGCACCCGAAGGCATTGCTGCGTTTCAGGACGCGCATCCCGATGTACCCGTCTATACGGCGGCAATTGACCGTGAACTGAACGACCACGGTTATATCCTGCCGGGGCTGGGTGACGCCGGAGACCGGATTTTTGGCACGAAGTAACTCTATCCTATTGATATAAGGGTAAAACCAACCTATTTCTTGACAGAAGACAGGGGGGCTTTATACTGCCCTCAACGGTAATTATATGGTGAATCGGGTGTGGGCATGAAAAAAGCCAAACAGACAAAAACGTTTATCACGTTCAGGGAAATTGAGCTGTACGACGTGATTGATAACGAAAAAGAAGTCGCGGACCGCAACGTTGGAAACGTTGATTTTGAAAAGCTGACGGGGTACCACCCTGTCGTTGAATCTTTTCGCTTTTTTGATGCTGATGTCACTGTTAAAAAAGGCCAAGACGTACGCGGCAAGCCACACAATTATTCACCGGAATACCGTATTGCCGGCGCAGTGATGAGCATAGAAGACTACAAAAAGCGCGAAGAGCCGAAGCTTGAGATTTTTAAGCGTGACAAAGCCAGCCGTCTGGGAAGTTTTGCTGCGGAATTGGCAGATGGCTCCTCTAACTTGAAACGGGCTTTCAAATCAGCCCTTGGTGCACGCAGGCCGTTGTTCGATTGGTATATCAAGGGTGTTGAAAACGCCCTCAAAACAGCGAAAAAAACAGGCGCGACGCACGTGGCGCTGCGCAGTGGCAGCGATGAACTGGCTTTACCTACGCCAATTTCAGCCAACACAATTGTTGTGAACAAAGACATGAAGCAGTTATACCCGTTGCCTCCAAGCAAGGCCGCGCCTCCGCGAAAACCGGGGCTGTAAATTAAGGAGAGAAAAATGGCAGAAGTCTGGTTTATCCGTCATGGTCAGAGCATTGCAAATGCAGGTGAAGTGACAACGGATACGGGCTCTGCCCCCTTAACGCAAAAGGGACGCCAGCAGGCCGATGCGCGTGCAGCCACCTTGCCGGAAGATTTGGATCTTATTATCCATACCCCCTATATAAGAACAGAGCAGACAGCAGAGCCTGCACGCCGCCGCTTTCCCGATGTGCCGTGCGAGGTTTGGCCCTTGCAGGAATTTTCGACTTTTTCCAAGACGCACTATAACGGTACAACGCGCACGCAGCGCGAGCCATTGGCCGAGGCGTTTTGGGCGCGCCGCGATCCGGATTATGCCGAGACACCCGGCGATGAAACATTTCGCCAGTTTGTCGAACGCATTCGGGATAGCCTTGAAAAACTGCAGGAACGCCCGGAGAAAAAGATTGCAGTTTTTGCGCATGGTCGTGTCATGCAAACGCTGCATTTTATGCTGGAAAAACCGGATGCAACTGTGGATGAGGTTTTGGAGGCGATGGCAACGCGTCGCCCGACCATTCAAAACTGTGACGTTATGCGCTTGACTGCCGACGAGCAGGGCGTGCGCTACCACCCGGAGCCAGCGCCGCCATTCCGTGGTCGCTTTCATGTGCAGGGTGTTGGGTTTATCCCCTGTGAGGATAACAAGGTCGCGGCAGACTATCCGCCGAAAAAGGGATTGCAGCTGGGGTGGATGCGTGCAGCCACTCAAACAGGGCAGGCAGGCGATGCTGCAAATAAAGAGCCGCCTAAAAAAGCGAATACACCTAAGCCTCCTGCGCCTTAAAGGCTTTTACTTCCGTTTATTCAGCCACTTTCCGATAGACGGTGGCACCAGCGCCTGCGCCTTGCCCGACACATAAATGCCGATATGGCCGCCACTGAAGGACACTTCTTCGTAATCCTTGGTGCCGACATATTTTTTCAGCGCCTTTGATGATGACGGCGGAACAAGGTGGTCGTCCTCCGCAAAGACGTTGAGGACAGGACAGGTGACGTTTTTCAGGTTTACGGTGTGTTCACCTAGCTTGATATCGCCCTTAATCATCCGGTTTTCCTGATAATACTCTTTTACAAACTGGCGATAGGCCTCGCCTGCCTGGTCGGGGCTGTCGAAAATCCATTTTTCCATGGCCATGAAGTTGCAGACTTGCTTTGGATTGTCGAGGATATCGACCATGTCGATGTATTTCTGCGTAATCAGGCGATAGGGTTTGAGGTTCAAAAACGTCCAGTTCATCAAATCGCCGGGTACGTTACCAAGGCTGTCGACCAGTAAATCCACATCAATCTTGCGGATCCAGTGGGCCAGCATGTTATCTTGGGTCTGGAAATCGCAGGGCGTGACCATGGTGACAAGGTTTTTGACTTTCTCGCCATGAATTGACGCATAGCTGAGCGAAAACGCGCCGCCTTGGCAGATGCCCAGAAGGTTGATGGCATCAAGACCGTGGCGCTTCCTGATGAAATCAACGCAGTTGTCGAGATAGCCGTTAATATAATCATCCAGCGTTAAAAAACGGTCGGAACGATCGGGGTAGCCCCAGTCGATCAGGTAAACATCTTGCCCTGCGTCCAAAAGCCCCTGAATGGTGGAGCGCCCTTCCTGAATGTCGGTCATGTATGGGCGGTTCACAAGGGCATAGCAAATGAGCAGCGGCGTTTTGTTTTCCGGTTTTTTGCCTACGGGGTTTTTGTAATGGTATAGCGTGATTTTATCTTCGGTATAAACCGCTTCCTTGGGCGTGACGCCAGCAGGAATGTCGCCGACATTGTGCAGGTTTTTGACGCCTGCCGCCAATTTCGTATTGAAGTTATTGATTTCGGCAAGAATGCTTTCGGGGTTGAGCTGAATGGCTTGCATGGCGTCTTACCTTTTGCCTTTCTTGCCCTTGGCGGCGGGCTTGGTTTTTTTCGCAGTCTTTTTCGGGGGCGCTTTCTCTGGCGCGGGTTTCGCAGCGCTTTTGGTGGCGGGCTTTGCCTTGCCAAATACAGCCTCTTTTATTGCCTCCATATCCTTTTTCAGTTGCGCGTTTTCACGGCGCAGTTGTTGTACGCGTTGGTGCAGGCTGTCGGTTTCCAGCCGCGTGGGCAGGCCGGCTTCGTCAACAAAGTCATCCATTAACTTGCCAAGGTGTTTTTTATACGCCATCAACGCGTTGACGGTCTCGCCGTACAGGTCTGTATACTCCTGCGTCATGGCGTACTGGGCATAGATGTCTTCGCAGATATCGACCCATTTTACAAAGATGTCTTTTAAGGATGTCAGCGGCGGCGTGCCTTCGGGCGGGTTTGCCAGATAAGCTTGAAAGTGTTGCACAGCCTCCAGCCCCACTTTAGCCATGCCGGCATTGTATTGCTGGCTGGCGCGTTCGTATGCGGCCCAGAGGGTATAAAGCTCCCCCCATGCTTCTTGTTTTTCGCGGGTATAGCCAATGCCGGGCATGGTCGCGAAAAAGCCAAAGGGATCAAACGCTCCTAAGCCTGCAGGTTTTTGCTGCTGGCCGAAGGCCCCTGCAAAAGCAGCGCCGCTTTTCAGCATGGCGTCCTGCAGGTTTAAAATATCCTGCGGGCGGGTGGCGGATTGGAACATTTGGGTAAAGGCTGCGTTCAGGCCTTCGGCCCATTCTGCAGCCGTGTCATGCGGGGCCTTGCTTTGGCCCGCGCCCGCCTGAAAAGCGGAGAGCATATCAAGGAAGCTTTTCCCCGCATTGACGAACAGGTTTTGATAGGCCTCTGCCCCCGGTGTTGTACCGGAAACGTTTTTTTGCCAAGTGGCAAAAAGCGTGTTCCAGTGCTCCAGAAAATTGGGAGCAGATTGAAACCATGGGTTATCTTGATTGTGGGCGTGCTGGCTCATGTGCGTCACCTCGTCTGCGCTGAAAAATACGGCTTCTTTTCTTATCAGAATATCTAATTATATTATAGCCCTTGCACTTGTGCAGTGCAACAAAAAAATCCAGCGCCTCTCAACACGCCATAGTACGCGGGTTTTGGGGATTTTCCTTGCCTGAATCGGGGGAGAGGTTGTATCAAGGACTCTATAAAAAAGCGCAAGAAAGCCGATATGAACGGTTTCACGAAAGACTTCGTACAGGCAATTTTATGACCGGAGGGCGCTATGAACACACAAGCGAAAGCAAAAGAGATTTTTCAGCAACCCGTTACAACCAGTGTTATTCGTGATGGTGCGCCGCAGGGCGAAACGGCCCCGCGTGTTGTCCTTGTGACAGGAGGGACCGGCGCGATTGGCACCGAGATTTGCAAGAAACTGGCCCGTCTGGGGCATATCGTTGCGACAACGTACCGAAATGAAGACAAGGCCAAGGCATGGCAAGAGGCGTTGAAGAAAGAAGGGTATACGTTTCATTTGTACAAATGCGATGTATCTGATTTCGATGCGTGCCAGAACGCCGTGAAGAACGTTATTCAAGATTTGGGCCCCATTCAGATTATTGTTAACAACGCGGGTATCACGCGGGATGCTACATTGCGCAAAATGTCACATGAACAATGGCGCGATGTTTTGACATCAAATCTGGATAGCGTCTTTAACGTGACGCGAGCCGCGTTGAACGGCATGCTGGATACGGGCTTTGGCCGCGTGATTAATATTTCCTCGATCAACGGGCAAAAGGGCCAGTTTGGCCAATCTAACTATGCAGCCGCCAAGGCGGGCATGCATGGCTTCACCAAGGCGCTGGCGCAGGAAGTGGCTAGCAAGGGCATTACCGTGAATACGGTCTCGCCCGGCTATGTTGAAACGGATATGATTATGGCCGTGCCCGAAAAGGTCCGCGCCAGCATCAAATCGCAAATCCCCGTTGGCCGTTTCGGCACGCCGGAGGATGTGGCGCATGTGGTGGCTTTTTTGATTGACGATGCATCCGGTTTCATTACCGGTGCGAACATTGCCGCCAACGGCGGCCACTTCATGGATTAACAACGAAAGAGAAGAGAGAGCCGCAATAATGAGAATAATAAAAAAATACCCGAACCGCAGGCTCTATGATACCGAACGTAGCAGTTACATCAAACTGGCCGAAGTGCACGAGCTGATCCGCGAAGGCGTCGAGTTTCAGGTGGTTGATGCGGATTCGTGCGAGGATATTCCCCGTTCCATCTTGCTCCAGATTATTATCGAACAGGAAAACGGCGAAAACCCGATTTTCACGAAAGATATGCTGACCAAGTTCATTCGTTTTTACGAAGATGGCGCGCATACGGTGTTTGGCGACTTTCTTGAGAAAAACCTTGAGTTCTTTCAGCAGCAAATGAACAGCGTGATGGATAACCCGCTTCCCAAAATGGTGCAGGATATGACCCAGCGCAACTTTGCCCTGTGGCAAGACATGCAGCAGCAGTTTTTCAAGATGACCATGGGTGCTGGCGCGCAGGATGGTGATGTGCGTAAGGACAAGAAGGCTGGGGAATAATCCTTGCCTCTTGGGTAGCTCCCTGTGATGCATAAGATCAAGCTGGGGTGACATGCGCGGTCTTTCTTTTTCCTTTTTTCTGGTCATTTTTGTTATCACGGCGGCAGAGGCCGTGATCTGGCCGTATTGGGATTATTACGAGGCTTCGTTTGTCCGCCAGCTTTTGGCGCATATGCAGCCGGAAAAAGGTGGCCAACGGGGTGTGTGGATCGGTCCGGGCGTTGAGACGGACGCAACAGCGCTTGTGACGGGCCGGTTGACTGTGAAGGCCGCGCCGGAGACGTACTGGGAACTGGACTGGGTTGGGGGGCGTCAGTATCAAGATTGTGCCGTCGCCTATCAGCAAATGGAAGTCTACCGCAGCAACTTTCCGCTGTGGGGGCATGGCTGGAGAGCCTATGGCCAGCCACACATGATACCGGGTGCCAGCATACAGATTGGCGATTGGGGTGTGGACAGCAATTTTTTTCGTGGTGAGTTAATAGCGCACAAACAACGGGGCGTGATCCATGCAAAGGATGATGGCCGCATAAAATGTCCGGCAGGCAACCCTGAAGCATGCCGTGTTGTTGAAAGCTGCGTGCCGTTGGCGGAATATTCCGTTCTGGGCAACCGCCATAAAATCGCGGAAGATCAGTGGGGGGTGATGCTGCCCAATGAATCGTTGGTTGATTACCCTTTGGTACAGCCAGAGGTACTGAACCCCGATATATTTGGAGCGAACTATACCCGGCGTATTGCAGAAAGGGTCATGGTTTATCCGATATATCAGGCGGCAGGGCTTTTCTGCTGTGGAATTCTGCTTTTGCTCTTGTCGCGGCGAGAGCTGGTTTATCCGCTGTCTCTGCTGGCATCTGTAGAGCGCACTGTCATCTGGATATTTAAATCTATCATTACAACAAACAGGACAATGTGGGATTACCTGACGATGTGGATGACGCTGACCGCCCCGTTTTTGCCGATTGCTGCTTATCAGTACGGTCCTGAACCTGCCGTATTCTCCCTGTTGATGCAATTGAGCATTTGCGGTCTGATTTTCTTAGGGATATTGCTGGTGCAGCGCATGCGAACAGATCCTGCAACCTTGCCGCAGGGGCGGGATGAGGTGCGCTAGGCCAGCATTATAGGCCCTAACCCTAAGGTGCGGATGATACAGGCGTGTCTCCCTGCGCCACCTGAAAGATATGCAAAATGAAAATAAATTTGACGCACTGCACAAAACGACCTATACTGAAAATATGTTGCAATGCAGCAGGTATTCGTTTTGTGCACATCTTATAAGGAGGGTTGCCATGTCCAGCGATATTTTTGAAACACTGAGCCAACTGACTGAAACGACGATTGATAACTACCGCAAAATCGGTGAGGCCAACGTCAAATTGGGGCAAAAGCTCTTGGAAGAGCAGGCTGACCTGGTGGAGGCGCTGTACGCAGTGACGAAAGAGCGCGCCGATAAGACCGCGAAATCCAAGGATTATCAGGCAGCTTCGGTTGCGCAATTCGAATTGGCGCAGGAAGCAAGCCAGATTGTTCTTGATAGTTGCAAGAGCTGCGGCGAATATGTTGCTGAAGCGGGTAAAGTTTACAGCCAGATCTTGGAATCCGGCGTAAAGGCAGCTAACGCAAACTTCGCAGCAAAACCTGCGGCGAAAGCAGCTAAATCCGCCTAAGAATAACTTCTGACCGGGTGGTGATGATGACGAAAACAGCAGTAGTAACCGGAGGCGTTGGCGGTATCGGTTCCGCGATATGCGAGGAGCTGGCGCGTAAAGGTTTTACGGTTGTCGCGGGTTACCACCCGGCGGAAGAGGATAATGCCTTAAAGAGGGTGAAGGAATGGCAAGACGCAGGTCTTGCCATTTCTGTTTTGCCGTTCGATGTCACGAATTTTGCTGAGTGCGCGGCGGCTGCACAAAAGATAGAGGCTGATTACGGCCCTGTGGGGGCTTTGGTGAATTGCGCGGGCATCACCCGCGACAAAACACTGAAGAAAATGGGCGAGGATGACTGGCATGCTGTCATTGACGTGGATCTGAACAGCTTGTTCAATGTGACCAAGCATTATATCGAGGGCATGACGGAACGCGGTTATGGCCGTATCGTCAATATCTCTTCGGTCAATGGTAAAAAGGGCCAGTTTGGCCAGACAAATTATTCCGCCGCAAAAGCAGGTGTGCACGGCTTTACCATGGCCTTGGCGCAGGAAACGGCGCGTAAGGGCGTGACGGTCAATTCTGTTTCACCGGGCTATGTTGAAACCAGCATGACGGGGGCGATACCCGCTGATATTTCCACGCAGATCATTGCAGGCATTCCGATGGGCCGCATGGCGCAGCCGGATGAAATAGCCTATGTCGTTGGTTTCTTGTGCGATGAACGCGCTGGATATGTGACCGGCGCAAATATTTCCGTGAATGGTGGGATGTTCACATCGTTTTAATTTATTGATGCCCCTGTCAGTAGCGGTACAGCCGCTTTCAATTTCTCTGCAAAAAACCGGCGAAACACCTGCACGCGTGCGGTGTTTTTATAGTCCGGGTGGGACAGCAGCCACAATGCGACGTTATTGTCGACAATATCCGTATCAAGTCGCTTGAGAGCTTTGTCACTGTCGCCAATAAAACATGGCAAAATGCCTATACCCATGCCGGAAAGAATGGCATCGCGCAGTGCCCCCCAGTTGCTCAACTGCGGGCCGGGTTTGAGTTGCGGTTGCTTCTTCAAAAGGTCTTGCACCTGTTCATCCTGTGTACGGGTCAGGGATAGAAGCGGCCCGATGGTGGAAGAGTTAACGGGTCCGTAAAGGGCTGATGCAACAGATGCAATGTTTTGGCCGATCAAGTGCTCTGGTGGGTTCTTCGTGACACGCAAGGCAATGTCGGCTTGTTGCGTGCCCAGTGTGTACATTTCCGATGTTGACAGGAGCCGCAGACGAATGTCGGGATAGGCCTGCATAAACGCTGCCATATGCGGCAGAACAAGGACCTGCCCGACAGAGGTGGAGAAAGTGACTGTCAGTTCGCCTCTAACCTCTGCCTGACTGCCGGTTAGTTTTCTGCTGATGGAAAGAAAATCTGCCTCGACATTTTCAACGGCGGTGATAACGGTTTCGGCTTCCGGCGTCAGGGTATATCCATCTGTCCCTTGTTCGAACAGGCGGACGTCCAGTTGCCCCTCTAAATGTCGAATGCGGCGGGCCACCGTTGTGTAGTTCACATCCAGCGCTTTCGCAGCGGCAGAAAATGTACTGTGCCGCGCCAAGGCCAGAAAAACCCGCATATCATCCCAGTCAAAATTCATTATGCATTTTTGCATATTTAATATGAATAAACAAATGTTTTTTTGCTAAATTGCATGTAATAGCGTGTGGATATGCAAACAGTGACGTGAAAGAAGGAGAAACAGCCATGTCCCAGCTTAAAAACACCTTTAACCCCCCGGCCGATGAAGCCCCGGTAATCAAGACAGGCCCTCAGGTTTTGATTTTCCTTGATATGGATGATGTCCTCACCCGGTGGACGGACTATGCCGAGAAAACAATCGGCCATGTGCCGCCAGAAAAACGGCAAGAGCATTACCACACATTGGGTGAGGACTGGTGGGCGTCTATTCCCGCATTTGATGGTGCGCGTGATTTCTATGACAGCCTGTCGGCTCGTGGGCCTGTCCGCTTTTTAACGGGCGTCAAGCTGGAGCCGGGCGTTTACAGCGGCAAGGCCAGATGGATCATGAATTTTATACCGGAAAAAGGCCGCGAGATTTTGCGCAGCTTCATGCCTGTGTCGAGCCGTGACAAACAGTTGTTGGCAGGGCCGGGGCGCATTCTAGTTGATGACCGTGTTAAAAACATAGAGGAATGGCGCAAGGCCGGTGGTATTGGCATTCTTCATACCGGGAATTACGCAGAGAGCATTTCGAAAGTGGATGATGCGATCAGTCAAATGCATGCGCGTGTTAAAGCTGACGGGCCTGACCCTGGGGTTTAATCCCTGTACTGTTCCAACTCGTTTGGATCATCAATGTTCATGGGCAGTGATTTGAACGTGCCACGGTGCAGATGTAGCGTGTAATTTTCACCATCCTGCGTATCGACAGGTATTTTGTGATGGATGATGAACCTGGAATATGATCGTGTATCCATGCCCTGAATAAGGATTTCCAGCTTGCGATCGCAGCGGATGAATTTTTTTCCTGTGGAAAAGGATTTGGTGATCTCTTGCCCCGGCTTGAAGTGATAATCCTTGGTCATCGAGTTGCTCAGGAATGCATCTGCCGGTATGGCAATGCTCCACGGTGTCTTTTTGAGCATGATAAGGATATTGGGCGGCGTGAATTGCTCTATCGGCAGAAATGTCATATATTCGTCTTCCTTGCCGTCTACAATCCGCCTTTCATGCACGGTTAAGGCGACTGTCAGGCGTATATTCGCAAGATCGCCACTGTGAAAATTGCACATGCGCACCAGCGCATAGGGCATGTCTGTATTCCACTTGTGGCTGAGCACCCCTTTACGTGACAGGATGATATTGACCCTGGGGCGAATCAGATGCGTGGTGATGACAGCACCAAAGACGACGTTCAGGATGATAAGGAGAATCGATAAAAGGGCAATGACGGCAGTGACCATTACGGCGCGCATGCCCATTTCGGTATTGACCAAGATATCGTCGGGCAAATTGACCCCAAAGGCGGTCGAAAGGGCGCGCAAAAGGTTCAGGTTCGCCTCTGGCAGCACGATATCGAGCATGGCCCAAATCATGTAAAACACGACGATGATGCCGATTGTGTAGAAAGTTGTGATTTTTACGAATTCTTTATTCATGTATTGGCC
>JAPPOU010000056.1 GCA_028817795.1 Alphaproteobacteria bacterium | reverse complement strand
AGGCAGAGCCATGAGCGCACAAAACGATAATAAACGACAACTCACCCCGATGAGTGACCAGCAACTTTCAAGTATTCAGCAGCGTTTGTTGAAGCATTTTGAAAGAGCGGCCCGGACAGCAGATACTTATGGGAGCGCATACGGAAAAGATGGGCAGGCTTATATTGCAGTGGGCGTGATTGCCCAAGGCATGATGGATGTTGAACGTGAAATCCGCGAACGTCTGGAAAGCAGAACGCCTCGCCGTACCACGTTGCCAAAGCAGGTTAAGTGAGGATTAAAAGATGAGCAGCCAGAACGATAACGAGCCACTCCCCCTTATGAGTGATAAGGAGCTTTTAGGCATTCGAAAGGCTTTGCTGAAAGAGTTTAATAAGGTACGTAGAGGAGCGGAAAGCGCACAATATGTATACAAAGAAAGTGCTCTTGTTTTTTCCGCAATGGGCGATCTGGCACAAGGCTTGATGGATGTTGAACGCGAAATTCGTGAGCGGCGGGAAGATAGAGAGCCTCGCCGTACAAAGTTGCCAAAGCAGGTTGCAAAGCTTTAGGGGTAATCGATATTTGAAAGCAGCCGTCATCCCGTTGGTTTTGCGTGTTTTGCGTCAGAAAAACTTAGCGCAAAACACCAACGAACGGGATCCAGTTGAGGTGTGCCGCTTTGCGGCACCCATATGGGTCCCTGCCGTCAATGTATAATCACGTTTTACACAATTATACCGCAGGGATGACGGTCATTTCAATTGCCGATTACCCCTAGGCTGGCGATGAGGGTATAGATAAAGCTGTAGCAGGGGCTGGCACCGTTGCAGCAGGCTGCCTATCTCCATACAGGTATTTTTTGTACCTCTGCACGCAATCCGTATCTTTCATATCCAGTTCCCCGTCCCATGACAGGCGTGCATTCAGCCCGGCGTTTTCGGCTTGTTTCACGGGGAAGCTTTCGGGTAGTTCGTTAAATGGCATAAGCATAACTTTTCCAAGTGTCGTGCCGTAACAGGCGTGTTTTTCATCTGCAACGTCCCATAGTTTTTTGGGATCATCTGCGTTGACGGCATCGCGCATTTTATCGACAACAGCTTGCGGTAGTGCTCCTTCGGGTGGTGGGTTGTTGGTGAGAAAATCAAGCCGTTCATTCAGGTGTATTGTCAGCCCCTCCCACGCATCTTCCGTGGGTGCAAACCCCAGCTTGGCCCAGGCATAGGCCCCCATGTCTTGCGCAGACAAGGTTGCTTTCTCAATACCACATTCTTCGTAAAGCCTGAATGTATTGGCCTGCACCTTGCGGCTGGTTCCTGAACCGCGTAAAGACTGGTTGACGCTGCCGGTCATGTGGTCCATGACATTTTCTCCCGCGTCCGAAGGGTGGTATCTGTTGAATGTAAACTTGCCTTCACTGCCTGTGTAGTTGAAGCATAAAGTGTCGAGTTTTCCCTCATCTGTCAGTACAATTTCTACCTCCGTGCCTTTTGGCAGGCCTTTGGTCAAAGCTTCATACATTTCATCGGGCGTTTTTTCAGAGAAAAGGGGCCATGCGGCTTCGGTATCCTCGTTCATGTCGATCATGCCCGGTTTCTGGTTTTCAGCCGTCCATGCGCGGGCTGTTTCAAATGTTTGATCGAAATCTGCGCTGGCATCTGGGGTGTTTCCTTTTTTCAGCCAGTCGGTAAGGATTTCAACCTTCCATGTCGTTGCAGTAGAGGCGCGAAATGCAGAACCATGGGCCTTGGCAAAGGCGGCGCCAATGCGGCTGAGGCCGGGGGTGTTGAGCGCATCCGTCATTTCTGCACGCAGGGTATCACCAACGATAGCGTCAAGCTGTTGTATGACAGATTCGTTCTTTTTCCCCGCTTTGCTCTGCAGGTATTTTTCAATTGCCTGTGCAGGCCCCGATCCGGGCGCAAATGAGATGTGTGTTGCCATGGTCTCCCTGAAAACCTCAGGTTATATTATATACAATATATTTACATATGTCAAATTTTGTTTTAAATCAAGCGCTTGCATTAATTTTTAGTGATGGTTCCTTCTCCCAGAGGGGGAGGGCTATGTATTTTTCTTGCCCAGCCTTAATAAATATGTTAAATATATGGCTGGGTTTACGATTTAACTTATAGGTAAAACGTGTCAGAAGACGTTCAAGATTATAAATTACTGTCCGAAGAAGACCTTGTGGATATGCACCGCACTTTGCGCAAGGAGTTTCGTGAAGCGCAATATTCAATGGCCCATGCTTCATACAGATCTGATAAGAACGAGTTGCGCAAAGTCTTGGGTGTAACAGCCTCTGCGCTGTTGGAAGCCGACAACGCGTTGCGCGCTCTGCGTGAGAGTGAAAAACCGCGTGTTCGCAAGCTGGTGAAGGTTGCAGGAAAAAAAGGTACCACACCTTGATGGCTGATGCGTTATACTCCCGGTGAGGAGAAGCGCATGATCGAAATTAAAGCACCGCACGATTACAGCACATATAGCGACAAGCACGGTATTTTCTTGGCTGGTTCCATTGAAATGGGCAAGGCGGAAGATTGGCAAAAGCGTGTGTCTGATGCTCTTTCAAATACAGACGCATTGCTGCTGAACCCCCGCCGTGATGACTGGGATTCATCATGGGTGCAAAGCATCGATAACGAACAATTCCGCACACAGGTGGAATGGGAGCTGGCAGCGCTGGAGCGGGCGGATACGATTGTCTTTTATTTCCAGCCGGGCACGCAATCACCCATTACGCTTTTGGAATTTGGCCACCATTCGGCGGCATCGCCGGAAAAAATGATTGTGTGTTGCCCTGATGGTTTCTGGCGTAAGGGCAATATAGATGTAACCTCCGCCCGTTACGGCGTACGGCAGGTGGATACGCTGGATGCCTTAATTGAGGCCGTGCGGACTAGAATTTAAAAATCTTTTTTATTTTGTCCGCTGTAGGTTTTTTCAGCGGTCTAATAACGGGTCTGGGTTTTTCTGGCTGGTTAGGTTCGGGTGTTGCCAGTGTTTTTGGCGCAGCAGGTGTGGAGACAGAAGGCGGTGTTACAGGCGTATACTGGGGGGCTGTTGGTATGGAGTTTGACCTTTGGGCGCGCACTTTGTTCCCGGCGATAAGGGAAGCATCTGTATGCGCCGTGCCGCCATTGATGGAATTTCCTGCATGCATTCTTGTTTTTGGACCTGCGGTTGTGAAGTGAATGCTGTTCCCTGCATGGATTTGTGTGCGGGATTCGGCGTAGACAACGTGAACGGAGTTTCCTGCGTGGATCGTACTGTTGCTTCCCAGTAAATCAATGTGTGTACTGTTCCCTGACCGGATATTGCTGTTGCTTCCTATGGATTGTGCGCGAAAGCTGTTATCGGCGCTTGCGTAGAGCTTGTCACCGGCTGTGCCGTTTAATGTGATGCTGGTTGTTGAAGACAGGGTGACATTCTTGCCGATCTGTTTGTCGACTGTCAGGCCGGATAAGATGCTTTCTTGTTGTTTTGTTATATCCTGTCCGTTCACAATCACACGTCCGGCGACACCGCTAAAAATGACAGTCGTGCCGCCATTTCGTATGATCGTTTGCCCCCCATTGCCTTTGTCGTTCACAGATATTCTTGTGCCATCTGCGACACTGCCTTTGACGTATAGGCCGCCATCTTCAATCGTGACAACGGCGTTACGGCCAATATTACCGATAAGGCGCAAGGGGCCTTTATGCGTGAAGTGTTCACCGTCTGCGATATCGCGGGTTATTTCTGTGGGCTTGGCCATGGTGTGCTCCTGTTCAGTATTGGGGATATATTATTCAT
>JAPPOU010000064.1 GCA_028817795.1 Alphaproteobacteria bacterium | reverse complement strand
CGATGCTCCAGGCCGTAATTTGCGCAATCGACGTTGTTCCAACCCCGCCCTTGCCGCCCGCCACGGCAACCAGCCGCGCCCCAGACAGACCGCGCTTATCCACCAGCGCTTGCGCGATAACGGCCACCATGTCATCTTCGCCCACCGGGCGCACAAGATAATCACGCACCCCCATGCCGACAAGATTGCGGTATAAATGCACGTCATTGGTCGGGCCGATAATAACAGCATCCGTCCCCTCCGCGCAGACACCGGCCAAGCCACCCAACTGATTGATAAAGGCATCGCTGATATCATCCGTTTCAAGAAGAATAAGCTCCGGTGATGCTTCCTGCCCATATCGCGCTGTGGCCGCATCAATACCTTCGTGCATCATGCGAATTTCGACACGTGCAAAGCGCCAATCAGCTTTCAGCTTTTCAACAAGCGCGGCAGTGCCATCATCAGACACGTAAAAATCCACACGCGAGGGCGGCAGAAGTGTAGAGGCGACGTCAGCCGTCATTCCGTTACGCTTTCTCTTGAAATTTCACTGGCCGACAACCCTTCCAGCGTTTCGTTCGGCGTACCATTCATATAATTATCAACCATGGCACCATGGCGGCTGGAATCTTCATCCGGCGTGCGGGCCTTGCCCAACAGGTCAGACGGATCATAGACCATTTTGCTCCATGCCGTGTGCACCTCGCACCCCATTGGGTAAGGCGCAACCTCTTCCAATGTTTCCGCGCCATAGGTACCCGGCATGGGCGTGCAGTTTTCAGGCGGCAATGCCTCTAACGACAACCATGATGCCAGTGCCCGATCCGCATCGTTCTCTTTGTCTACGGCTACGGTGTGCACGGCTTCAACTTTCATGCCTTTTGCCACAAAGGCTTTGCGCAGCATATCGCCCTCTGCCGCTGCCGCACGCTTGCCATGTTTACTGCCAGACATATAAGACACGGTCACCGTGACAGGACCACGGCCATAGGCCGCATGACGGCGCGTAATCTGTTCGATCTGCTCTGCCCGCTGCAGCTCGCCCCTACTCAACACCTCTGTGCGCATTGTTTCCTGCACGCGCACCTGACGCTGGTTCAACTGCGATGGCGTCGACATATCAATGGCGCTTTCACATCCCACCACCAGAAAAAGGGACAAGGCCAATACCGGTATTTTCTTTTGCATTGCGTGTTTCATGCACTTTGTCTCCACTTATGCCCCGTTAATCCACGATATACCCATGGCCCGCGCCATCCGTTTGCGGCACCCGGCTACCGTATACATGGCGCAATCCCGCCACAAAGCTATGCGCCAGCGGATCTGCCGCAGCAACACGCTCAGGCGCAGCAACCGGCACCGCAACAGCGGGCGCTGGCTTTTGAGCAATGACCGGCTTTACTTTTGCAACCTTCACAGGCGCTGGTTTTTTACTGGCAACAACTTTTTTCACGGGCGGTTCAACCTGCGTGACAGGCGCAGGTGTCGCTAACCCCAATGCCGGCTCTAACGCAGCAGCAGCCTTCGTTTCTCTTTCCCAGTGCACGGCCTTGGGCGCAGACAAAGATGCTGTCCGCCCGCCTGCCGTCCGTGGCCTTTTACCTCTGGGGTAACGCGGTGCGGCTTTCTGCTCTTCCAATGTGTCCGGCACCACCTGTTTTACCGGCGCTTTTGGTGCTTCAGTCGGTGTGGCTGGCGGCACTGTCAGCACAGGTGCAGGCGCAGCCCTTGACGATGTCTCCACAACCTCCGCATTTTTTTGCGCGTAAGGCTCCACCAGATACGGCGTCACAAGAATAATCAGCTCGCTTTCGTTCCGCGCAAAGGAGCGAGACTTAAACAGCTCACCCAACACAGGCACATCCTGCAAGCCCGGAAAGCCATTCAGCGCGTGCACGTCATCAGACTTGATAAGGCCCGCAATCATCAGCGTGCCGCCACTGCCCATTTGCACCGTTGTATCTGCACGACGCACCGTTAAGCCGGGAACGCGCGTGTTCACAATAATCACGCCATCATCGTCAGAGCGCGCCGAAACCTCTGTTGAAAGCTGCAATGAAATGCGGTCAGATGCCATGACCGTCGGCGTAAAGTTCAGCGCCACACCAAACTGGCGGAATTCCAGCGTAATGTTACCGTTCTGGTCACGACCTGTCGGCACGGGGAATTCACCACCGGCCAAGAAGCCAGCCGTTTCGCCCGAAATGGCCGTCAGGTTCGGTTCAGCCAGCGTATTGACAAGACCATCACGCTCCAAGCCCTGAATAGCAACGTTGATCGGCGGGATCACGCCGCCTTTCTCGATCAGGATCTGGCCTGTACCAAAAGGGGCCAGCGATTGAAGGCCTGTACCACCGATTGTGCCGTAGCCTGTATCCCCGCCCGTTGCGCCCACCAGAATACCCGCAACGTTCGCATCGGTATCAATACCATATTCACGCAAAACGGCGCGCTTGGCCTCGATAATTTTCACTTTCAGCATCACCTGCTGCTCACCACGGACTTTCATCAAATCGACGATTTGCAACCTTTCGCCATTCTGCGCCGCACCCGTTGGTTCGCCCACCGCCGTAAAGCGCGATGCCATATCACGCACGCGGTTGGCAACCGCAGGCGTCGAGACCATGCCCGTCAAAATAATGTTGTTCGCAACCGTGCGTACATCTATGTCTTCACCAGGGAAGAACGACTTGATCGTTTCACGCAGGTTTGTTTCGTCCATGCGGACATGAACCTTCACATCCGCTAATTGATTTCCCTGATCATCAAAAGCAAGCAAGTTCGTGCTGCCGATAGAACGGCCCACAACATACAAACGGTCAGAACGCAACTGCCCGATATCCGCCACCAGCGGGTTCGCGACAAACACGTCCGCGACAGGCGCACCAAGATTGATGGTACTGGCACCGCCAACCGTAAGCTGCACGGTTTTCGTTGCCGCAGCTTCCGCCGCCGTCATTGACAACGCAAAGGCTGCAAACGCCGCCGCGATAAATGAAAGGATATTCTTGTGTAATGTCCCTGTCATGATGACCTGCCTTTTCACGGAGCCTGTTCCCCCGTCATTTCAATACTGTTCCGGACCGGTACGTTCTGAATTTCCGTACCGCTGTAAACACGTACGGTATTCGACGACCCTTCCTTGCGCGTTTTGACCTCACGCACCTTGCGGATCACGGAACTTACAGATGCGTCCGTCGTGATCGTCAAGGCTTTATCCTGATCTGTATCTTGCTCGCCCATACGGCGCAGCGCGAGGGAGATATCCCCCATCGCTTCACCCAATGCGATTTTCTCCGCGCCATCCTTCGTGACCTCCAGCGTCACCGTCTTGGCGGCCTTGGCTTCCCGGTCTTGTTCCTTTGCATTCTGGTCAACAGCCAGAACGCGCACGTTCGACAAAATTGTCTGGCTTGCATTGCGCTGAATAATGTCGTTGGCGAATTCTTTCAGCTCGGTATCCAAACGCGGCGCATAGGCCACGATCACATCCACATAATCGCCCGGTGCCAAAAAGCCGCCAACAGATGTTTCCGCTTTTACCGAAACGGCAACGGCACGCATGCCCGGCTCGATCGATGCCGCCAAAAAGTTATTGCCGCCCTTCACATCGGCAATCACGGCATGCGTCGTCACAGGCTCGCCCGATTCAATATTGCGGCGCAGCGGTGTATCGTAAACAGGCAGGTCTTCTTCTTCTTCATCCTGATCTAGAACTGGATCGGTCTGATCCCGGGCATCGACGGCGCCACCAGTGACGCGAACACGACGTGGGCGTGGGCCGGGATCTCGTTGGTCGCGCACCAGTACGTCGGAATCAAAGAGTCCGGCTGGAACTAG
>JAPPOU010000113.1:15680-16731 GCA_028817795.1 Alphaproteobacteria bacterium | reverse complement strand
TTTCCGGCATTCAGCCGGGTTGGGGGGTGGATACAACCACTTCTGGCGGTACATACGATGCCGGAACGGGTACGTGGACGATTGCCCTGCCAGCAGGCACAACCAGCTTTAGCGGCGGCCCCACATTCTCGCCGCCGGCTGACAGCGATATTGACATGACGGGCCTGATCGTGACGGCGACGGCGAGCGATGGTTCTCTGTCTGCCTCGGCAAGCGATACGGCCAACATCTTTGTGGATGCGGTTATTGATGGCCCATCACTGGATGCAGCAGATGCAACGGGTGCGGAGGATACCGCAATTCCGTTGACAATTACGGTTGATGCAGGTGGCGATACGGATGGTTCCGAAACGCTGTCTTCCTTTGTGACGATTACAGGCGTGCCTGCGGGCGCGACACTGTCTGCCGGTGCGCAAACAACGCCGGGGACATGGGAGGTGCCTGTTGGCTCGCTGACGGGTCTCACGTTGACACCGCCGACAAACTGGAGCGGCATTCTTACGCTGACGGCTTCCGTTTCGGAATCCGAGAACGTGACGCTGACGACACCGGGCAACGCTGAAAACGACCTGTCCGATAACACGGCAACAGCGACGGACACATTGAAAGTGATCGTCACGCCTGAGGCGGACACGCCAAACGTTGATGCGTCAGACGTATGGGTGAAAGAAGATGGATCTGTTCAGTTGAGCGTTCAGGCTTCTTTGACGGATACAGACGGTTCTGAATACCTGACAGTCTCCATTTCCGGCATTCAGTCGGGCTGGGGCGTGGATACAACGACCTCTGGCGGAACATATGACGCCGGAACGGGTACATGGACAATCATCTTGCCGGCAGGCACAAACAGCTTCAGTGGCGGCCCCACATTCTCGCCGCCTGCGGATAGCGATCTGGACATGACGGGCCTGACTGTGACGGCCACAGCGACAGAGCTTGCCAACGGTGATACGGCAACGGCGACCGACACGGCCAACATCTTTGTGGATGCAGTTGTTGATGGTCCGTCCATCAATGCAACAGATGCTTCCGGTTATGTCTATACTACAAT
>JAPPOU010000113.1:9570-15670 GCA_028817795.1 Alphaproteobacteria bacterium | reverse complement strand
CAACAGATGCTTCCGGTGATGAAGATACGACAATCCCGCTGACCATCACGTTTGATGCGGGTGGCGATACGGATGGCTCTGAGACATTGGCGTCATTTGTGACGATTTCCGGCGTGCCTGCGGGTGCGACATTGTCTGCCGGTACGGAGACAGCGCCGGGCGTATGGGAAGTGCCGACAGGTTCGGTTGCGGGCCTGACGCTCACGCCTGCGCATAACTATAACGGCACATTTAACCTGACGGTTTCGATCACGGAATCCGAGAATGTCACGCTGACAACACCGGGCAATGCAGAAAACGATCTGTCCGATAACACGGCAACAGCAACGGATACGCTGACAGTTACGATCGGTAACACGATTGATAAGCCAAACGTTGATGCGCCAGATGTGTGGGTTAAAGAAGATGGCTCTGTTCAACTTTCTGTTGATGCATCACTGGTCGACCCTGCGTCGACAGATGTGCTGACAGTCTCTATCTCTGGCATCAATGCGGCTTGGGGTGTGGACACGACAACCTCTGGCGGAACATATGACGCCGGAACGGGCACGTGGACAATCACGCTACCAGCGGGTACGACCAGTTTCAGCGGCGGCCCCACGTTCTCACCGCCTGCGGATAGTGACTTTGACATGACAGGCCTGACCGTTACGGCGACAGCAAGTGATGGCTCCGTGTCCGCTTCGGCGACTGATACAGCCAATATCTTTGTGGATGCGGTTATTGATGGCCCGACCATTAATGCGACAAATAGCAGCGGCTCTGACAATACGCCAATCGCGCTTAACATTTCCGTTGATGCGGGTGGCGATACGGATGGTTCCGAAACGCTGGGCAACGTTATTATTACGGGTGTGCCTGCGGGCGCGACATTGTCAGCCGGCACGCAAACAGCGCCGGGGACATGGGAAGTGCCTGTGGCCGATCTTGCCGGTCTGGCATTGACGCCTGTGCGCGGATTTGATGGCGATATCACGTTGAACCTGTCCGTTACGGAGAGCGAGAACGTGACATTGACAACGCCAGGCAACGCGGAGAACGATCTGTCCGATAACACGGCGACAGACACGACAACGCTGACAGTTACCGTTACCGACGATAACCCGATCGTTATCGACCCTGCCACGGAAGTTGTAGATGAAACGAACCTTGATACAGGGTTCCCGACGGTTAGCGGCACGGTGAACGCGAATTACTTCAGCGATACGCCGGGCGCAATCACGCCGACAGGTAGCGCATCGTTTGGTGCATCCGGTTCTTTGGCGGCGGGTGCGCTGACCTCAAATGATGTGCCTGTCACGGTGACACTGTCCGGCAATACCTATACGGGTTCTGCGAACGGCAGCACGATCTTTACGCTGACAGTCCAGCCAGATGGCCAATATACGTTTGAACTGCAGGGCGTGCTTGACCACCAAGACGGCAGTGACCCGAACGATACGATTACGCTGCAATTCGGCGTAACGGCAACGGACGCTGATGGCGATACAGCAACCGGCACCATTATGGTTGATGTGCGCGATGATGCGCCAATTGCCAATAACGACATGAACACATTTGACGCAGGCCTTGGAACGGCTGACGGCAATGTTGTGACCGGCGTGAACGGTGGTCCGGGTGCGGCAGATGACTTGAGCCAGGACGTCGTGAACAATGTTACGCAGGTATCCTATACGGATGCAGCGGGTAACACGACAACCGTTGATGTACCCACAACAGGTACAGTATCAATTGCCGGCCAGTACGGTACGCTCACGATTGCAGCGGATGGTACCTATACTTACGATCTGGATCCGGGCGCGGCGACTGGCACGACGACATCGACCTTTGTAGAGCACCACTTGTGGGGCGATGCATCTGATGTCGCAGGTGACAGCAATACCTATACCGAAGACGGCATTACCGTGACATCCGGGCGTCCAGACGGTTCCACAACGTCAAACGACCTGACGTGGGTGTCCGAAGCACCGGGTATTGGTGTTGACGGCAATGGCTCTAACAAGGTCTTTGGCGATCAGGAAGCCCTGATCGTGAGCTTCGATGAGGCTGACCTTGCACGGTTCAAGATTACGGACCTTGGCTCCAACAATTGGGGCGATGGCCTTGATTACACGGTTCACTTGTCTGATGGAACGACTGTCACGGGTGAGTGGGTTATTCCGCAGACAAATTCGGGCTATGCGTATTTTGAAATTGACGTCAACGATGTTGCGCCGGGTCTGAAGATTACGGGTGTTGACCTATATTCTGTTGATAACAGCGCTTTGGAAACATCTTCCTTCACCTTGCTGGGTGTCTGGACGGAAAACACCAAGATTGTCACGACGCCGGGTGATACATGCGATGAGTTCGAATATACCCTGACGGATCAGGATAACGATTCCGATACGGCAACGCTGCAACTGAAGGGCATTGCGCCTGTCTTTATCGTCGGCAAAAACGTTGATGATGATGGTGGCTCCTCCACGCCTTACGAGGTTGGTACCGGTTCCGGCACGATCATGGGCGGTAACGCAGGTGACGTCCTTGTCGGTGACGTCGGCGGCGCGTCTACAGAAACGCAGGACAAAGATTATAACATCGTCCTCGTACTGGATATTTCAGGTTCGATGGGGTCCAAGACCGACCCGAACTCGAAATATTCCCTGCTGATGGAAGCGGTGAAGAGCCTTGTTGGTGATTTCAATGCCTATAACGGCGGTGATGTGAACGTGCATATCGTTCCATTCTCCTCCACGGCAATCGGCGGCGGCACGTTTGAGGTGACATCGTCCAGCGGATACACCAACGCTATCGATTTCATCGACAACATGAGCAACGCGGGTGGATACACCAACTATGAATCTGCACTACAGGCCGCGATTGGCTGGCTGCAGGGCAGTGATCCGATTTCGGGTGCCGAGACATATACCTACTTCGTTTCCGATGGTGAGCCGAACCGTTACGTGACAGGCAGCAACCCATCACAAAGCGGTAATGAAGCAACCTCTATGGGTCAGATCCAAGGTACGGACGGCACAAACGAGATTGCAACGTTACAGGCCTTGTCGACGGAAGTCATTGGTGTCGGTATTGATATCGGCGCGAAAATTTCCAACATTCACCTGATCGACAGTGACGGCAATGCACTGAACATCGATGATCCGGCTGACCTGACGCAAGCACTGGCCTCGGCCAGCCCGCTGAACAGGTTGAGCAGCGTGGGTGACGACACGATTACAGCAGGTGAGGGTAACGACCTGATCTTTGGTGATGCGTTGAACACCGATGCATTGGCTGTTGTCGAAGGTTTGACAACCAGCCCCGGTAGCGGCTGGGAAGTCTTCGATACGCTGGAAAACAACGGCTCTGGCTGGACGCGTGCGGATACGATTGACTATATCAAGACGCATGCCGCCGAATTGGCCGCTGAGTCTCTGGACGGTCAAGGCCAAGGCCGCACAGGTGGTGATGATGTACTGGACGGCGGTGCCGGTGATGATGCGATCTTCGGGCAAGAAGGTAACGATACCATCACAGGTGGCGCAGGCAGTGATTACCTCTCTGGCGGTTCGGGCGCAGATACATTTGTGCTGAACGCTGTTGGCGAGGGTGTTGACACCATCACAGACTTCAATGCGACGGAAGGCGACGTTTTGGATATTCATAACATATTGTCCGGTTACGACCCGCTGGCAAGTGATATCCATAACTTTGTTCAGGTCACGCATAGTGGCGGTAACAGCCTTGTCCAGATCGACCCGACAGGTACGGGTAGCGCCTACCAGACGGTGGCCGTGCTGGAGGGCGTGACGATTGACGTTGATGCCTTGACAAATAACGGTAATTTGATTGCCTAACCGTCAGGAATAGTGTAACCATGGGGCTGCGGGAATCTCCGCAGCCTCAATTGCTAAAACAAGGGCATAAGAACATGAAAAAATTCGCGAAGTTTTGCGCGGTATCCCTGTTGTCACTCGCACTGTCCACTACGGCCATGGCCGCTGGTGAAGATGGTAGCTTGACACTGGTAGACGCGGTGACCAAGGGTGTACTGAAAAATCCGGAATATGGCGTTGTTGCCAACAATAATCTGGGTGTGAAGGAAGAATTGAATCAGGCGAAAGCCCTGTGGATGCCTTCCGTTGACTTTATTGGCGAAAGCGGGTGGGAGCGTACAGATACGCCGACCATCCAGAATGAAAAGTTGTGGCACAACCGTGCCTCGCTGACGCTGACACAGTTGCTGTTCGACGGCATGGGCACGCAGAGTGAGATCAAGCGCCAAAAGCACCGTGTTGAAACATCAGCGCACCGCGTTGCTGAAGTTGCGGAATTTGCAGGTCTTGATGTTGTTCAGGCGTATCTGGAAGTATTGCGCCAGCGCGATCTTTTGGCGATTGCCGGTGCGAACGTGTCCGACCACGTCAAAATCCTCGATACGATCAAAACGGGTGCGAGTGCTGGCACAGTCACGGAAGGTGATGTGGCACAGGCACAGGCGCGTTTAGCGCAAGCACGCGCAACGACAGCCTCCACAGAACAGGATTTGCGCACGGCGGAAGCCCTGTTTATCGAGAAAGTCGGCGAAATGCCGGGCGATATGGCCTTCCCCGAAGTGCCGCGTGATGCCCTGCCTGCAACGGTTGAAGACGGCGTGCGTCTGGCGCTGACGAACAGCCCGACGCTGGATATCTTTGAGTCTGATATCAAGGTTGCTATGGCTGAATACGAAGGTACGGGTTCTACGCTGTATCCGCGTGTTGAAATTCAGGCAAATGCTATGGAAGGCTCTGACATCAACGGCCTTGATGGTAACCACAATACACAATCTGTTCTGGCTGTGATGCGGTGGAACCTGTTCCGTGGCGGCGCCGACAAGTTCCGCCAGCAGGAGTATCTGTACCGCCACGCACAGGCGAAAGAGCGCCGTGCACAGGCAGCGCGTCAGGTTGAAAAAGACATGCGTGACACATGGGCGGGTATGCTGGCTTCCGGCGAGCGTGCGCGTCAGTTCCTGGATCAGGCTAATGCCAACGAAAAGGTTGTGAACGTCTATCTTGACCAGTTCAGCCTTGATCGTCGCACGTTGCTGGACGTATTGGATGCGCAGAACGAACTGTTCGTATCCCGTTCCAGCCACATCAGCGCGCTATACACGGAAATGTTCGCTGTGTACCGTGTGCTGGCACTGCATGACAAACTGCTGGAAACGCTTTCCATCGCCAAGCCGCCTGAGGCGCACGTCGAGCACTAAGGAAAGCCTTGTTTCTACAAAAAACGCGCCATAATCCGGCGCGTTTTTTGTTTGGGCGTTGTTTTTTTTAACCTTTTTATTGTACAGTAGCGTAACTGGATTAATGACCTTTTGGGGGGTTCGTGTCACAGCAGGAACAAGCGGGTGCATCCCATAGCTGGCCGATGGAGGCAGAACGGATATCGCTGGATGATCCGCTCATGGAATGCCTTGCCATTCTTGCAGGTGAAAACGGTCGCCGGACGACAGCGGCGGCTTTGTCAGCAGGATTGCCCATTCACGGCCAGAACATGGCCACGCCTGCTGCCTTTGTGCGTGCTGCAGACCGCATTAGCATGACAGCCCGCATGGTGCGCCGCCCGCTGGCGCAACTGGCATCCAGCCCGAATTTACCGTGCATACTTGTTTTAAAGAATAACCATGCCTGTATCCTGCGGGGGCAGGACAAAGATGGTGTGTTACTTGTCTACCCCGAAACACCGGATGAGCCAGTACGTATTTCTTTGGCCGAGCTGCAATCCCATTATTTCGGTTATGCCTTTTTCGTGCGGCCACGCGCACAAAAAGACGGGCGAAGCGGTCCCGCCGCGATAGAGGAGGGGCGCGACTGGTTTTGGAGTGCGCTGAAACGCCACAAAAAGATTTATTACGAAGTCATGCTGGCTGCATTCATGGTGAATATACTGGCCCTTGCCAGCCCCTTGTTCACGATGACGGTGTATGACCGTATTTTGCCGAACCCCATGTCTGAAACAACGCTTTGGGTTTTGGCGATTGGGGTGTTTATCGCTTATTTATTCGATTTCATCCTGAAAAACCTGCGTTCTCACTTTGTCGATACGGCTGGGCGTAAGGCGGATAACA
>JAPPOU010000113.1:0-9560 GCA_028817795.1 Alphaproteobacteria bacterium | reverse complement strand
ATAACATTATCTCAGCCCGTATTTTTGAACAAATGCTGGCCATGAAAATGGCGGTGCGTCCGCCATCTGTCGGGGTACATGCGGCCAACCTGAAGGAATTTGAAACGCTCCGGGACTTTTTTGCCTCGGCGACAATTGTCGCCTTTATTGATTTCCCGTTTATCCTTCTGTTTATCGCTATCATATGGCTTGTTGCGGGGAATGTGTTCATTGTTCCTGCCATTTTGGTGCCTTTGGTGCTGGGTGTGGGCCTGTTGCTGCAAGGGCCATTGAACCGCACGGTAAAAGAACTGATGCAGGAAGGTGCAAGTAAAAGCGGCCTGACGTTTGAAACCCTCAGCGGTCTTGAAACCATTAAAGTGCAGGCTGCCGAAGGTCATATGCAGCGCAAATGGGAGGAATTGACGGAGCAGGCATCGCGTACCAACGTTAAGGCACGGGGCATTGCATCGTTTGGCGTGAACTTCTCTGCTTTTGCGGCCAGCCTTTGCTCTGTCGGGATGTTGGTTTACGGCAGCTATTTGATCTGGGAGCAAGAAATTACCATGGGCGCGCTGATTGCAGCCGTCATCCTTTCCGGGCGTTGCATGGCGCCGCTGGCCTCTATTGCGGCCTTGCTGACCAAGCTGGGACAGTCGAAAGAAGCACTGGAACGGCTGGATGAGCTGATGAAGTCTCCGGTGGAGCGTCCCTTAGGGCAGTCGTTTATTTCCATGCCGGTCATGAAGGGCAAAATCGAATTCCGCGATGTTGTCTTTAAATACCCGAACCAGCAGTCACCGGCGCTGAACAATATTACATTCTCTGTGGAACCGGGTGAGCATGTGGGGATTATTGGTGCTGTCGGCTCCGGTAAAACAACGCTGGAAAGGCTGATTTTGAACCTCTATCAGCCGGAAGCGGGAACAGTGCAGATTGACGGTGTGGATGTGCGGCAAATTGATCCCGCCGACCTCCGCCGCAACATTGGGGTTGTGCAGCAAACGCCGTATCTGTTTTTCGGCTCGGTGCGGGAAAATATTACGCTGGGCCATGAATCTGTGCCCGATTCCGCCGTGTTGCGTGCCGCAGAAATGGCAGGTGTCATGAACTTCCTGCGTGATTCTGCAGCAGGATTGGATACGCCCGTGGGCGAGCGCGGTGAAAACCTGTCCGGTGGTCAGCGGCAAGCCATCGCCATTGCGCGCGCGCTTTTATACGACCCGCCCATTTTGCTGCTGGATGAGCCGACAGCCTCCATTGATCCCGGATCGGAGCGTAGGTTGTACGACCACCTGAAAGAACTGATTAAAGGCAAAACCATTATCCTCGTCACGCACAAGAGCGCGGTTTTGGGGCTTATCAGCAAGTTGATATTGATGGACCGTGGCCGTATCGTGGCGGCAGGACCGCGAGATGAGGTGATTAAAAAACTGCAATCGGGCGCATTCCGCACCCCGCAGGGCGATTCAGACCCAGGAGCGCCAAATGACTAAGATGAAAATTGAACTGAATGACATGGATTTGCGCAAGCTGGATTTGACGCGCAAATATGATGAAGACTTTGCAGAGGATGAAGGCATTTCGTGGCGAGATCATCTTTTGCTTTATACGATTACAACACTGGTTGTTATTTTTATCGTTTGGGCAAAGTTCACGACGCTGGATGAAGTTTCGCGTGGTGATGGCAAGGTGATCCCGTCATCTGAAGTGCAGGTGATACAAAACCTTGAAGGTGGCATTATAGATGAATTCCTTGTCGATGAAGGCAAGGTTGTACAGGCGGGTGATATCATCCTGCGGATGCGGAATGTGCAGGCAAGATCTGATTTTGAAACGACGAACCAGCGTTATCTGGGGCTTTTGGCGGCGGTGACGCGCTTGCAGGCAGAGGTTGATGGCAAAGCGCCCGTCTTTCCCGAAGACGTTATTCGCGGCGTGCCGGATTCCGTGACAGCGGAAAAAGCGGCCTTTGCTGCCAATGAACAACAGTTGGAAAGCCAGAAAGCTGTCTTGAAACAGCAAAAGTCGCAAAAAGAGCAAGAGGCGGCCGAACTGCAGCGTCGCATTGCCGACCTTGGCAGCGTCATGAAACTGACGAAAGATGAACGCAATATGGTGGCGCCCATGGTCAAGCGGGGCGCGGCAGCGGAAAAAGAACTACTGCAACTTGACCGCCAGATTGCCCAGCAACGCACAGAGCTAAACGGCCTTAAACTGGCTTTGCCGCGCTCACAGGCAGCGGTGAAAGAGGCGGAGGAGCGTTTGGCCGAATTGGAAAACTCCCGCAAGGCGGATGCACAGCGTGAATTGACCGAGAAAACAATTGAACTGAACGCGATCAAGGAAACGCTGGCGGCGTATCAGGACAAGAGTGCACGGACAGAGATACGCTCTCCAGTGACGGGCACGGTCAAGGATATCAAGGTGAAAACCGTTGGCGGCGTGGTGCGTCCCGGCGAGCCGATCATGGAAATTGTACCACTGGAAGACCAGTTGATTGTGGAGGCGCGTATTCGTCCCGCCGATATTGCCTTTATCCACCCCGGCCAAAAGGCGACGGTGCGTTTGACAGCCTTTGATTTCTCGATCTATGGCGCGCTTGATGGCGAGGTGACGGATATCAGTGCCGATACCATTACGAACGAGCAGGGTGAAAGCTTTTACCGCGTCAAAATCCGCACCACAGAAACAAAGCTGGAGCGTCGTGGAAAAGTTCTCGAAATCATGCCCGGTATGCAGGCGACCGTTGATATTGTAACGGGCGAGAAAAGCGTGATGACCTATATCATGAGGCCCCTTGCCAAGGCATCGCATACGGCGTTGCGGGAGAGATGATTATTAGGGTTTGGATTAGCGCTGTCATTCCGAACGCAGTGAGAAATCCTCTGGAACTAGAGCATCCTGCATTCAAATCCGGGCAGGCAATATTACTATTTATCTTTGTCATTCCGGCGAAGGCCGTAATCTATTGCCCTTTTAAACCCACGGTAGATTCCGGCCTTCGCCGGAATGACAGGACTCTTTTTAAGTGCAGGGGACTCTAAGGTCCACACTCATGAAAAGCTGAATCTTTCCACATGAAAAGATTTTGGCATGTCCGCTTTACGCGGGCATGTCTGGTTTATAAATGGGCGCAAAGCGCCACTGGGTCCCCGCCTGAAGCGGGGACATGAGCTTTGATTAAAGGCAGGATGATGCTCTATAAAAAAGATAACACATATGGACATGTGTTTCTGAGCGTTCTGTTTCTTCAAATCCTAAAGCTTTATACAGTTTTACAGCACCATCGTTTTTCAAGCCTGTTGCAAGAGTAAGCTCTTTTGAAGAATTGCGGGCTTTCTCAATAATGTCATTCAGGACGGTTTTTCCCAGCCCTTGTCCCTGTGCGTCAGGCACAATCTGGATTTCCCCTATCTCGATATTCTCATCGGATTCAAAAACTTGCAACATGCCAACAGGTCTGGAGCCTGCTTCGATGATTTGGATATGACCGCTTTCCCAGCAGGCAGAGAAATGTCGCTGGTGCCTTTCCTCATCCCACCCGCCCCATGTTTTTTCAAACAGGTAGGCATAAACCTGTCGCCGGAGCGATTCCAGCCATGGTTTATCTTCGGGGGTTGCGTTTCTTAAGTTATATTGCAACAGAGATTATCCCAGCTTCTTTTCCAGCTCAGGCACGGCATCGAACAAATCCGCCACCAGTCCGTAATCCGCCACCTGGAAGATAGGGGCTTCGGGGTCTTTGTTGATGGCAACGATGACTTTGGAATCTTTCATGCCAGCCAAATGCTGGATCGCGCCGGAGATACCGACAGCGATGTACAACTCTGGCGCGACAACTTTCCCGGTCTGGCCCACCTGATAATCATTGGGCACGAAACCCGCATCGACAGCAGCGCGGGAGGCGCCAATAGCTGCGCCCAGCTTGTCGGCGAGGGTCTCGATAATTTTAAAATTCTCCCCACTGCCAAGCCCGCGTCCGCCGGAAACGACAACGCGCGCGGCGGTGAGTTCAGGGCGCTCTGATTTTGTCAGTTCCTGTCCTACAAAAGATGACAGGCCCGTATCGCCCGCGCTGTCCACTTTTTCAACAGCTGCGTTGCCGCCTGTAGCGGGGGCGGCATCAAAACCCGTACCGCGTACGGTGATAACTTTTATCTTGTCGCTGCTTTGCACGGTGGCAAAGGCGTTGCCTGCGTAAATGGGGCGCACAAACGTATCTGCGCTTTCGACGCCAGAAATATCAGAAATCATCTGCATATCCAGCAGGGCGGCCACACGCGGCAGCATGTTTTTGCCAAAGGTCGTGGCAGGCGCGAGGATATGCGCGTAATTGCCGCCCAGCTTGACGGCCAGTGCCGCAATATTTTCAGCCAGCGGGTGTTCATATGCGGCATCATCCGCCAGCAGTACTTTGCCAATCCCGGCAACTTGTGCAGCGGCATCGGCAACAGCCTGACAATTATGCCCTGCAACCAAAACGGTGATATCTCCGCCAATTTTTTGCGCGGCGGTGACGGTGTTTAGCGTTGCGGGTTTCAGGGTGTTGTTATCGTGTTCTGCGATCAGAAGAATGGACATATCAAATCACCTTCGCTTCGTTTTTCAGCTTTTCGACAAGCTCGTCGATGTCTTTTACTTTAATGCCAGCCTCGCGTTTGGCGGGTTCGGTGACTTTCAGGGTCACGACACGCGGGGCGGTATCCACGCCGTAATCGGCAGGCGTTTTTGTCTCCAGCGGTTTTTGCTTGGCCTTCATGATATTGGGCAGCGCGGCATAGCGTGGCTCGTTCAGGCGCAGGTCGGTCGTGACAACGGCAGGCAGTTTCAATGAAACAGTTTCAAGGCCGCCGTCAATTTCACGGGTGACTTTCAGGGCTTCGCCATCTTTTTCAACTTTGGATGCGAACGTGCCCTGACCCCAGCCCAAAAGCGCAGCGAGCATCTGGCCCGTCTGGTTGTTGTCGCCGTCAATGGATTGCTTGCCAAGGATAACGAGTTGCGGCTGCTCGGCCTCTACAATATTGTGCAAAATTTTTGAAACGGCCAGAGGTTCAACCGTATCATCTGTCTGCACCAGAATGCCGCGATCAGCCCCCATCGCCATGGCGGTGCGGATGGTTTCCTGTGCCTGTGCGGGGCCGATGGAGACAGCGACGATTTCGGTGGCGATGCCTTTTTCTTTCAGGCGTACGGCTTCCTCCACCGCGATCTCGCAAAACGGGTTCATCGACATTTTGACGTTTGCCAGCTCAACGCCGGACTGGTCGGATTTCACGCGCACTTTTACGTTGAAATCGACGACGCGCTTGACGGCCACAATGATTTTCATAGTCACTCCAAGTGTTTGATATCTCGTTGTTTTTGGAGAATAGCAAAGGGGAGGGGGTATGGAAAGCGGTATTTATATAGCTGCTCGCAGGCTGGAAACGGCATCAAAAACCTGCCGCGGCTCGCCCTTTAGTTTCGCATGAAAAGGTTTCGCTAGCGCGTAAAACGGTGCGAGCAGGCGCAGCAGCTTGCGTAGTTCAGTGAATATCGCAGGATCATTGTGGTGGCTTTTGTAAGCGGCCAGTGCATAGGCGCAAATTTGAGCATCAATCCGCGCAAAACGGGCAACGCTGATCGTAAACAAAAATACATCCCGCGCCATCAGGGCAGGCAGGGGAATTTTGGCGTTTTCGATGTCTTCCTCGAAATCAATAAAGCCCGTGCGGCCATCGGGCAGGCGGACAAGGTCGTTGAGCTTGCCGCGCCCATGTGCGATGCCCTTTGTATGTAGTTCGGCAAGGGTTAGGGCTGCGTTTTCAATACGGGCGCGTAGTCTCTCAGGCGTGAGTGCGGCATCTTTTTTCAAAAGGCTTTCGATGGTTTGCCCCATATCACCTAGAATAATCCAGCGGTCGGAAAGTCCGTGTATTTCGGGTACGGGAATGCCGGCATCGCGAAAGCGGGCGATACGGCGGGCCTCGGTTTCCAGCCCGGCAGTGCCGCCATGGCTGACCGTGGGGCGCAGGATAGGCAGGGGGATCAGTGCAGCGCATAGTTGTTGCAGTTTGTGCCAGCTTGTCGCCTTGGGCGGAACGGGTTTTTTGATCCAGACGGTTTTGCCATCCCACAAAACGGCAGTGACGCGAGCCTTGGCCCGCGTCACCGTATCGTTAGCCAAAGTGGCTAAAGCTTCGTTATTATTGCGCATCAGCCGCGACTTGCATTTTGATAATGCGGTCTGGGCTTATCGGCGGTTGGCCGCGTGTAATTTTGTCGACATGTTCCATGCCTTTTACGACCTTGCCCCACACGGTGTATTGCCCGTTCAGATGCGGCGTTTCCTGAAACATGATGAAAAACTGGCTATCTGCGCTATTGGGGCTGGCAGAACGGGCCATGCCGACCACGCCACGCTCAAACGGTGTGGGCGTAAATTCAGCAGGCAGGTTCTTGCCGGAACCGCCTCGGCCTGTGCCGGTGGGGTCGCCTGTTTGCGCCATGAATCCATCGATCACGCGGTGGAACTGGTGCCCGTCATAAAACCCACGGCGGACCAGTTTTTTGATGCGCTCGACATGCTTGGGCGCCAAATCTGGCCGCATTTCAATGACAACGCGGCCATCTTTCAAGTCAAGATACAGCGTATTTTCAAGTGTCTCGGCGTGTGCCTGTGTGACCCATATCGCGAAAATCGCGACGGAAAACGACATCAACAGGTAAAAAACTCTATCTTTCATTGCAGCGCTACTCATGTGTGTTCACCTCATTCATGCAGCAAGTGAGAATTTAACGATTGTATCAGGATCAGAAGGGGGTTCGCCCTTGGCAACGGCATCAATATGTTCCATGCCTTCAACAACTTCTCCCCAAACGGTGTATTCGCCGTTTAAGTGCGGCGTATCACCGAAAGTGATAAAAAACTGGCTGTCTGCGCTGTCCGGGCTCATGGCGCGGGCCATGCCGCATGTGCCGCGCTGAAAGGGCGCGTCTGTGAACTCGGCAGCGATATTCTGGCCTGACCCGCCAAAGCCTGTGCCATCGGGGCAGCCTGTCTGGGCCATAAAGCCATCAATCACGCGGTGAAATTTCAGGCCATCATAAAAGCCTTCGCCAATTAATTCCCGTATTCTTTCCACATGCGTGGGGGCAAGATCGGGTCGCAGGCGGATTTTGACCTGGCCGGATTTCAGGTCGAGCAATGCGATATTGTCTTGGTCTGACACTGTATATACCTCTGTTTTTTCGGTGATCTATATTCCTCTAAGTCTTGGAAAACGTCAAGTCTTTTGCTATATAAAACAAGCATAAGGGGGCGATCATGACGTTCATTATCCTGCTGCTTTACCGTTTGTTAGAGATATATATGTGGGCGATCATCGCAACAGTGATCCTCAGTTGGTTGGTGGCCTTTGATATCGTGAATACACGGAACAAGTGGGCGTATAAGTTTTGTTACTTCATGAACGAACTGACCCGTCCACCGACGGTATTTTTACGTAAATATATCAAGCCTATAGGGGGGCTGGACCTGACGCCCATGTTCCTCATCTTTGGTATTTATATCCTGCAGGGCCTCTTGTTGGAGCTGTTATAGACATGAAAGCGGAGCGCGCGATGGAGACACAAAAGGAACAGGCGGCGCTAATTAACGGCAGGGCAGCGGCCAAGGCTTTCAGAGCTTCTGTTTCCGCGCATGTGGATGCCTTGATAAAGGCGCACGGCATTCAGCCGGGCTTGTCGGTTGTGCTGGTGGGGGATGACCCGGCCAGTGCCATCTATGTGCGGGATAAAGAGAAAAAGGCCCAAAGGGCCGGAATTAACGGCCAGACGCACCGTTTGCCCAAGGAAACGTCGCAAGACGATCTTTTGGCACTTGTAAAGCGTTTGAATGCAGATAAAGACGTGCATGGCATTTTGGTGCAATTGCCTTTGCCGGATCATATTGATACGGATGCCGTGCTGGCTGCCATAGACCCCGCCAAAGATGTCGATGGGCTGCATGTGCAGAATATCGGCCTTTTGGCAGCGGGGGAGCCTGCCATGGTGCCCTGTACGCCGATGGGCTGCATGATTTTAATTCGCAGCGTCATTAAAAACCTTTCTGGCCTCCATGCGGTTGTTGTGGGGCGGTCAAAACTGGCGGGCAAGCCGGTGGCTGAATTGTTGCTGCATGAAAACTGCACGGTGACCATCTGCCATTCCCGTACGCATAACCCCGCGCATATTGCACGGCAGGCCGACATTCTGGTCGTGGCGGCAGGCAGGCCCAAAATGGTGAAAGCCGATTGGATAAAGTCGGGGGCTGTTGTGATTGATGTTGGCATTAACCGGCTGGATGACGGCACGATTTGCGGGGATGTTGATTTTGATGAGGCTGTAAAGGTTGCAGGGCACATAACTCCGGTGCCGGGCGGCGTTGGCCCCATGACGATTGCTTGTCTTTTGGGGAACACTTTAATCGCCGCCTGCCGCCAGACGGGGGTGGATGTGCCGCATATTGGCTAGGTTGTGTTTACAATGAAAGACCTGTCATCCCTGCCTAGGGTGTGATTTGTCATTCCGAACGTATGTGAGGAATCTTTACACAGTGTTATTCGTGATAATATCAAAGATTCCTCACGTGTGTTCTGAATGATACTGTATTTTTTTATCGTGCTGGCTTTAACTGAGCCAGTTGCCGCTTCTTGTCCGGGAAAACAGATTTTTCAGGTATCTTTCCGCCATATTTTACATGCATGTTAAAGGCTGTTCTGAGAGCGGGCAGGGCTTGTATCTGGTCAAATCCTTGGCGCAGTGCAGATTGGATTTGGTCATTGTTTTTGCCTCGAATGCATGAAATGCGCTCTAAAAGCTCGAAGTTATATATATCCTCTATGTGAAGGGCGCCCATTGTATAATTCAAGTTGATAACATTACCATTGCTGGTTCTTTGCGCATATTTGTTGTGCAGGAGGCGCTTTATTTTCTCTGTTTCGGCCCAGTCAAAAGCGTTTTTATTCTTTCCTAGCAAGTAAGGATCAGCACCGGCCTCCATAAGTGTTTCGGCAACTGCATAGCGGCTTTGCTCAGATGCGCACATAATAGGTGTGCAGTTCACTTCGTTACGCACATTGACGTCAGCACCATGTTTTAAAAGAAACTCAACGATATTTTCGCGGCCATTGAAGCTGGCAGTGCATAAAGCCGCGCTGGCATCAATCTCTGCACCTTGGTCCAGACAACTTCTGACGGCTTCTATATCATCTGACTTCGCAGCTTGGTATAGTTCTTCGTTCAATTTATTCGTCATGCTGTGACCCTTTTGGCATCAGCTTGAATTTTGTTCTGGCAGGGATGATATCGTTCGGTGTCATTTTTCCACCTTTGGCGGCGTGTTGCTCAAATGCTTCTTTTAACCCTGTCGTATGTTGTAGCAGAGAAAAACTTTCTCGTGACATGCCTTGAATGCCGCCATCCTCCGTTAATCGCAGGAGTGACAACCGCTCTAACGCACCAAAATCATAGACTTCCTCTACATAGTAATTTCCAACACGTTTGTTAAAGGTAATAACGGTGGAATCAACTCTTTCCTGCGGTTCCGGCTCCGG
>JAPPOU010000045.1 GCA_028817795.1 Alphaproteobacteria bacterium | reverse complement strand
CCGGTATCTGGCTCCCGCCGGGTTTGTATTTTAGGATATTCTGCAGGGGGCCTTCCACATTAAAGTTCAGGTTCACAGGGTGGCCGTCATAGAACAGGGGGTTTTTGCCCTTAATGTTCAGTGTCACTTTTTGGTCCTTTCCCAGTTCGCCATTCAGGCCCAGCTTTAACGTATCATAGGCAAAAGCCTGCAGCGCCACGCGGAGGTCTGCGATCTGCCTGTTAGACGTGTCACGGAGGAAAGCGGGTACATCCTGCGGATTATATCGAATAAATCCTGAACCCTCGGTTTCCAGCACACCGTCATTCACCGAAATGCTGTCTTCCCGTACAGAAATGGGCAAAACCCCACCTGCCGTGCCAGTAGCGTCGAGGCCGTTCATAGGAATCATCTTGAATAATTCTTCTAAATTAATGCTTTTTGCAATTATCTTAATGTCAGAATTTAATTTTTTAACGTTGGGAAAGGTGATGTTTTCAGCAGAAAGCGTACCTTTGGCCAGTGTCCATTCCATGTTGTGAAGGGTCATGGCACCTTTTGGTGTCAGACTGGCCTCGACCCTGCCATTGGTCAGGGGAACACCGGGATTAAACAGGCCGATGGATACCGCCTGTTTCTCAAAGGCAGGCGGAGACAGGCTGTTGAGCTTCAATACAGTGCTGAGCCCCTGAAAGACAAAGTCATTTGTCGCGCCTGAAAAGTTTTTTAACAGGACTGTACCGGACACATCGGGTCTTTTACCCTTTTTCCAGCGTGCCGCCATGCTGAACCCGGCTTCACCGGCTGTGTCCCGTACCCATGCGGCGGACATGGGGATGATATCTTTTAATTCATTCACGCCCTTTATAAAGGTGACAGGTGGCATATCGAGGCGTAAATCTCCGGCACTTGTGCCAGTATTATGCTTTCCCTTGAAGGTCAGGAAAAACGCGCCGTTTGGTTCGGTGATTTCACCGTTAAAGGTGGCAGCATCTTGACCGGGGCGGGCGGTTGCTTTGATTTTAAATGGAACGACGGGAGGTGGTTTTTTGCCTGTTGTCAGTTTATCGAGGGCAAGGCTGGCTGTAATATCACCATTGGCATCGTTGGTTTTGATATCCAACGCGCCAGAGATTTCGGCATTGTCGACAAGGCCAGGCAGTGACAAAGATTTGGCAGTCACTTTCCCTTTTCCATCCAGTTGCTTACCGTTGTCTTTTATATTTATAAGCAGACTGGCATCCGCAGTGCCTTTCAGGTCCTTACTACCCAAGGCAGACAATTTTTTTAGATGCACTTCAGTTTGCAGGCGGATGTCACCATCTTTACGTGTGGCGTCGACGAATATAGTGCCGCCATCGCTCATGACATCAGCGTTCAGAGCAAGGGTTGAGGCCTCGGCTTTGTGGCTTAAGGTCAGGTTCGCGCCGCGCACGGGCAGGCCAAAGGCCTTAATGGAACCAATAGTAATCTGCCCATCGGCAGCTGTGTGGGAAAGATCGATTAGAGTGCCCTCAGCAGCAATCCAGCCCGTAACACGGCGGAGATTCACATCTTTCGTTTCTCCACGTGCATCAAGGATATCGGCCTGCCCTTGGAAATGCCCATTTTGCTCTAACGTACCTGTCAGGCGCAAAGTTGCTTCTGTTTGTTCAGCGGCGATCAAGGTGGTGTCCATGACCGCTTTCATGGCTGCACCTTCACGGCTCGCCCTGCCGTTTATTGTTGCAGCCACCGCGCCTAAAGCGGGCAGGGGGTAAGTAATGCGGGCATCTTCCAGTACAATCGTATCAAAGGGGATTACCGGGAGTTGGCTAGAGGTGTCTTTGCTCTGTCGGTTCAAGGGCATTCCGGCAAGGGTGTTATCTGGTGTGATAACAAGCTGAGAGCCTGTGATCTGCAAGTTTTTGCCCAAATGCGTGACAGCGATCATAGCTATCACATTCGACTCATCTAGCCGGACACTCTGGAGCGTTAGATTGCCCCTCCAATCAAAAACAGCCTTTTCAATGGCTGCTGCCTTAAATCCAACGGTGCGGAGTATTTTTTCAGAAATTGGTTTAATAAACAGAAATAATGATATAGTAAATAAAGATATAATTAGAAAAGTTGCGGCAAGAAGCTTTTTAGCCATTCTTTTCATTTTCAATGCCTTATTTTTGTTTTCTAAAGTTATTTCTTATGTTGTTGCCGCGTAGCTTTTCTATTGTCTTTACACGCTTGTTGCGCGATACAGGACGGTGCACATTGCACACAATAACACCAGACTTCACGGAGCGACACAATACCATGTTTATTTCCCTTGCACATGCATCAGAAACAGGCGCAGAAGCTGCGGCAGGCAATCCCGTTTTGTCGATGTTGCCGCTATTGCTGATTATTCTGGTCTTTTACTTTATGGTTATCAGGCCACAAACCAAGCGTATTGAAGCGCACCGTAAAGTGATTGCGGAACTGAACAAAGGCGACAAGATTGTGACGGCGGGCGGCATTATTGGCACCATATCCAAGGTTGTGAATGACGAGGAAGTTCGCATTAAAATCGCCGACGGGATAGAGGTGACAGTGGTGCGCGCAACCATTATGATGCGTCGTGACTCATAAACATATAACCGGGATATCTCGATCATGCTGCACGTAAGCAAATGGAAAATCATCCTTTCGCTGTTTTTGACGGTGATGGGCGTTATTTATGCCGCGCCAAACCTTGTACCGGCTGAGCGCCTTGCATGGATGCGTGAAAACCTGCCGTCATCAATGCCGGTCAACACGGTAAATCTTGGCCTTGATCTGCGCGGCGGATCGCACCTGTTGTATCAGGCCGATGTCAGTGCCGTTTTGAAAGAGCGCGTGCAAAGCATGGTGACGACAGCACGTACCGAACTGCGCCGCGAAGATATAGCCTTTTCGGCGCTATCGTCTTCGGCATCTGGCATTACATTTACGTTGACCCATCCGCGTGAAGACCACGAAGACGCTTATCAAATTGCGCGTGATCTGGAAGACGGTGTTATTGTTGATATCGATGACGATAGCGGCAAAGTTACGGTCGCGATGAGTGACGCCACACTGTCTCAATTACGTACAACAGTGATGAGTCAGGCCATTGAAATTATCCGCCGCCGCGTTGATGAAAGCGGCACGCGGGAACCGCTGATCCAACGGCAGGGAGTTGACCGCATTGTGGTCCAGTTGCCGGGCGTTGATAACCCCGATGAAATAAAGAACCTGATTGGTAAAACAGCAAAAATGTCGTTCCACCTGCTGGATGAAGATGCGGTAGACCAGCGTGCGCGCCCCGGATTTTCACGCCGTCTGCCCATGCGGGATACACCGGGTGCCTATATCGTCGTGAAAAACCGCGTGATGCTGAGCGGGGATTTGCTGGTACATGCGCAGGCGACGTTTCAGGAGGGCGCGCCCGTTGTGTCCTTTAAGTTCAACGATGTCGGTGCCAAACGTTTTTGTAACGTGACGCGCGAAAACGTGCAAAAGCCCTTTGCGATTGTTCTGGATAAAGAAGTGATTAGTGCGCCCGTTATCAATGAGCCGATTTGTGGCGGGCAGGGGATTATCTCAGGCCGCTTTACGGTGAGTGAAGCAAACAATCTTTCCGTTCTGTTGCGTTCAGGTGCTTTGCCTGCGCCGCTGGAGATTGTCGAGGAACGCACAGTTGGCCCGACATTAGGATCGGACTCTATCGCCGCCGGTAAACTTGCGGCCATGACAGCCTTTGGGGGTGTGATTGTGTTGATGGTGTCGTCGTACGGTCTCTTCGGCGTTTTTGCCAGTGCAGCATTAACGCTGAACGTGTGCTTTATTTTTGCGCTTTTGTCGATGCTGCAGGCTACGCTGACGTTGCCCGGCATTGCGGGCATTATCCTGACCATGGGGATTGCCGTTGATACGAACGTGCTGATTTACGAACGTATCCGCGAAGAACTGCGAAATGGCCGCAGCGTCATGTCTTCGGTGGACACCGGTTACAGGCACGCGATGGGCACGATTATCGATTCAAACCTGACAACGCTGATTGTGGCGCTGATTTTGTTCTCGTTCGGTTCCGGGCCTGTGAAGGGTTTTGCTGTTGCTATGACGATCGGCATTCTTACATCGCTGTTCTCCGGCACGATGATGACGCGCCTGATGATTATCGGCTGGCTTAAAAAGGCCAAGCCTTCGGAACTGGTACTGTAAAGGAAGATTAATATGTCTGCATTTCGCCTGAAATTCGTCAAAGACAAGACAAACATCAACTTTGTCAGTGGGCACAAGCTGGCTTTTGCTGTTTCTATCTGCGTGGTTCTGCTGACCGTGGGGTTAATGTTCACCCGTGGGCTAAACTTTGGCATCGACTTTACGGGCGGTGTTTTGATCGAGGTAAAAATGCCTGAAACAATGAAGATCGAGGATATCCGGTCTTCATTGAAAGAATTGAGCACAGGCACGCCGACATTGCAGGAATTTGGTGAAAATTCGGTGATGATTAAAATCCCCGGCAAAGATCTGGATACCGAAGGTCAAAAGGCCATTTATGCGGAAGTACAGAGCCATCTGGGCGATAAGGTCGAGTTCCGCCGTAACGAATATGTGGGCCCGCAGGTGGGCAGTGAGCTGATTATTGCCGGGGTCAAGGCCTTTGTCTATTCGATGCTGGGCATCATGGCCTATATCTGGATGCGGTTTGAATGGCAGTTTGGTGTGACAGGCATTGTCGCTTTGGTGCACGATATGTGCGCCATTATGCTGTTCTTCCTGATTACGCAGTATGAATTTGACTTGTCGACAGTTGCAGCTGCGCTGCTGGTCGCAGGTTATTCGATTAACGAAACTGTGATTATTTTCGACCGTATTCGCGAAATGATGCGCAAGTACCGCAAAGCGCCGATGAACGAGATCATCAATATGGCCCTGAACGATACGTTGTCACGCACGGTGATGACGACACTGTCGACCTTTATGGCGATGGCGTCACTGGCGTACTATGGGAGTGCGGCCATTCAGGGCTTTAGCTATGCGATGCTGATCGGTATCTTCTTTGGCCCGTATTCATCTATGTTTATCTCTGGTCCGTTGCTGTTGTACCTGAACCCAAGACCGGAACAGCAGTCTGCTTCCATGCAGAACGGGCAGTCAGAGGCGCATCAGTCTTAATGCTTATGCCGCCGCAATACGCGCTCTATGAGTGATGAGGCGGGGGATACGCTGTCAATCACGCTGTCGTGATGGTCTTTTCCTGTCTCTTTGCTGTCTATTTTATGCCAGAACCTTTCATGGAAAAAGAACGCGACTGTCTGCACGCACGGCTCTATCAGGCCAATAGCCAGCGCAACCTTCCAGCTACCGCTCAGCACATAAGCCACGATAATCGCGATGGTCATATGCATCACGGCATAGCTGCTGGTTTTTAAAAGGGTCTTTTTAATCATGCTATTTATTTTATCCAGCTCTATAAAAAGGGCAAATAAAAAGCCGGGGCGATTAAACCCCGGCTTTTTATAACAGTGTGATTGCCTACGCTTTGGCCAGCTGCTCTGCCGCAAACTCCCAGTTCACCAGCTTGTCCACGAAATCCTTCAGGAAGTCTGCACGACGGTTCTGGTAATCAAGGTAATAGGCATGTTCCCAAACGTCGCAAACGAGAAGAGGTTGTTTGCCCTCAGTCAGCGGTGTTTCAGCATTGGCAGTTTTGGCGATTTCAAGTTTATCACCGTTGGCGACCAGCCAGACCCAGCCGGAACCAAACTGGCCCATTCCTGCGGCCACGAACTCTTCCTTGAATTTATCAAGGCTGCCGAATGAGGCATTGATTTTCTCTGCCAGATCGCCAGCGGGTGCGCCGCCGCCATTGGGGGACATGCTGAGCCAGAAAATATTGTGGTTATAAATCTGGCCGATGTTGTTGAACACGGGGCCGCCTTCTTTTTTCGCGGCGACAACGGCTTCTTCCAGCGGTTTGCCTTCCAGCGCCGTGCCTTTTACCAGATCGTTCGCTTTATCGACATAGGCTTTGTGGTGCTTGCCGTAATGGAAATCGAATGTTTGCGTGGAAATATGCGGCTCCAGCGCATTTTTTTCATAGGGGAGCTGGGGGAGAGAAAACGTCATAGCAGCCTCATTGGTTTTGTGTTGGGGTAAAGACATAAAGAACCTCCTTTGCGTGTCGCCTCAAAAGATAGAGCAAGATGAATTTTTGGCAACCTTTATTCAGACTGGTTGCCTGCAGATGCTGTCAGCTCTGTATTTTTTGATACCAGAATCATCCCGAACCAGCGCCATTCGTCGGCATTATCGGTCGGCATGGTACAGTTGATACGATTCTTCTTATCAAAGAACGAGGTATCAAGGCGTATTTCAATGCGGTTGCCGCCGAGTTGCTGAATATCTGTTTTGCCGATATCAGATACAAAGCATGACAAATCTCCAGCACGTGACTGCAGTTCCGGTGCCAGCGTAAAGCCGATGATAGGCTGGTTATCATCATCAAGGCCGGGGCTATCCGGCATAACATCTGAAACGGGAAGGGGGCGCGCACGGACTGTCAGGCGAAAGCGGTCAAGATCGCCATATTCTCCTGTCATGATAAAACGTGGCAAGGCCATCATGTCAGACCCTGCATGCGCAACGCCAGATTGTTGCCCCACTGCAGCTTTGAAGCCATAGGCAGATATTTTTTCCTGCAATTTTTTGGTGTATGCCCCATAAGGCCATGCAAACAAGGTGGGATCATCCTTAAATATTTCGCGGTATTTTGTGACGGCGCGGTTCATGGTGTCTGCATTTTCAGCCTCTGTATTGTCCGTCATATACTCATAGACAGCAGGTAACAGGCCTATATCAGCCAGCTTGTTTTTGCGCAGCTTTTTCAGCGCTGTCCAGTCCATATGCTGGTCATTTCCGGCATCTGCCGCATCGCTTAAAACAAAGACGGTAAAGGGCAGTTTTTCTTTTTTCAGTAAAGGTATCACGTTATTCATGGTGGGTAGCCATGCGCCATCAAAAGTAATGGCAATAGTGCGTGAGGGCAGGGGGTTTTTATCATCCTGCAATCTATCCACAATCTCCTGCAAAGGCAGGATATTATAATCGCCTGATTTGATTTCGCGCAGGTGCGCTTTAAATTGTTCCAGTGGGATATTTCTGTCGGACAGGGCATCCTCCCCGACGCGCTGATAAACAAAAATAACGGCGCTATTGTTATCCGCAGGTATTTCGGCATAAGCTGGGCCGGTCAGTGCTGACCAGCCTGTAAGCAGTATTGCCAAAAATGTACATGTGCGGAACATGAGGGGAATATAACATGACAAATACCGTATTAACAGACGAAGCGCTTGATATCATTTTCCGTGCCGCCCATACGGCAACCGCTTGGAAAGACTTGAAGATCGAAGGCGAACTTCTTGAAAATATTTATAATATCATGAAGTTCGGCCCCACCAGCGCCAATGCCAGCCCGCTACGTATTGTGTTCGTGAAAACGGAAGAGGCCAAGGAAAAGCTAAAACCCTGCCTGGCCCCAAACAACGTCTATAAAACAATGGCAGCCCCGGTCACGGCCATTTTTGCTTACGACACGGAATTTTACGAACATCTGCCCCGCCTGTTCCCGCATACCGATGCGAAGTCGTGGTTTGTGGGGAATGATACGTTGATAAAAGACACGGCATTCCGCAATTCATCATTGCAGGCAGCATATTTTATCGTGGCGGCGCGGGCCATGGGGCTGGACTGCGGGCCAATGTCAGGCTTTGATGCTGAAAAACTGAATGCCGTGTTCGTTCCGGATGGAAAGCTCAAGACAAACTTTATTTGCAACCTTGGCTATGCCGACCCATCCGGCACCCATGCGCGCAATCCGCGCTTTGAATTTGGTGAGGTCTGCGATATCCAGTGATCTGCCTTGCCGTCAATGCCGCGACATCTGTCTTGTCCGTCGCCCTTGTGCGCGATGAGGAGGTTTTGCACCTGTATGAAAGCCATGAAACACGCGATCAGGGGAATTTACTGATCCGGCATGCGCAGGATGCGCTGGATAAAGCAGGACTGGAATACCAAGACCTTGATCTGCTCGCCGCTGTCACCGGGCCGGGTAGTTTTACGGGTATACGCCTTGGTATTGCTGCCGTGCGGGGGCTGGGCATGGCGGCAAATGTGCCGGTGACAGGCGTGAATAGTTTTGATCTTTATGCCGCCCGAAAAGAAGGGGCGCTTAACCTTGTCGCTATTGAGTCATGGCGGGAAGAATTATATTTCCGATTAATAGATGATAAAGGGCAGGATGTGATTGCCCCTGTGAATATCACGCCGGAAGAGATGGCGGAAAAGGTAAAGGGTGAGGAGGAGCTTGTTGTTGTGTCGGGTGATGCGGCAGAAAAAATTCTACCCTTGCTGCCGAATGCGCATATTGCGACACAGGATATACCCAATGCCGGCACAGCAGCGCGTTTAGCGATAGCGCAAGCAGAGCATATGCGACCCGTGCCATTTTATTTGCGTGGGGCAGATATTTCAAAGCCGAAAAGTTGATCGTTTTACATTCTTGTTGTACGTATAGCATATAGCTGGTATAATAGAGGTATTAGGAATGATTAAGTCATTCAAAGGAGAACAGGCGATGACACAGAAATTGAAAAACCCGCACCCCGGCGAAATTTTGCAAGAAGAATTTTTAGAGCCGTTGGGCATGTCGCAAAATGCGCTGGCACAGGCTATTGGCGTACCGTCCAACCGCATCAATGAACTGGTACGTGGCCGCCGTGGCGTAACGGCAGATACGGATTTGCGTCTGGCGCGGTACTTCAGTTTGTCTGAAGGCTATTGGCTACGTTTACAAAATGCCTATGATATGATGGAAGCCCGCCGCGAAGCTGGAAAGGCCATATCCCGTATTAAACCTATGCCTGTGCAAGAACAACATCAGGAAGGTGTACTCGTATGAGGATGACGGCTTTTAAGTGCCTTAACACCTACATCGATATGTTATCTCATGCAATATGAGACAGTGAGAGGAAAAAGAGATGCCATGTATACCCCTCAATTTACGGAAGGTAAGTCACAGGAATAGGGGCAACGCCTTGTTCCTGATCCTTATTGCCGTAGCGCTGTTTGCCGCACTGTCTTATGCCGTCACACAATCCGGGCGGGGGAGCGGGTCTTTGGACCGGGAGCAGGCTCTTCTTGAGGCAGTGGATATTGTGCAATACGTTGCTCTTGTAGAGCAGGCATGGACACGTTTACTGCTGACAGGCGGGTGCACGCGGCAACAGATTAGCTTTGACTTCTCCCCTGGGTCAGGCGGGGAAAAAAATGCAAATGCACCATCAGACCTTTCCTGCCATATTTTTTCATCTAATGGTGGCGGTGTTCGACTGCCTGACGAAATGATGACGGCCTACAGTGGCCAAAGAGGGTGGACTGAGGTTGACAGATATGCATTTCCTGGAATTGGCGTATCTAATGATACATCAGGCAGCTATTGCATTGGCTGTGAATTGTTCTTTGTGTATCACGGACTAAGTGATGAAGCCTGTCGAAACATTAACAGCAAGTATTCCCCAAATGCTGATTTTTCAGCAAACGATACAACAGATTTCCCGGATATGTTCTATGTACACTATAATGCTTACGATGGTGATTTTTCTACCACAGGTGGGTATTGGTACGAAACAGAGGCAGGTGGGGAGCTAAACGGTGCACAGACTTTTTGTGTGAAGGAGTACAACGGGAATGAACAAAACGTCTTTCTGCACCTTCTTTGGGCGCGCTGAATAAAAGAGATGAATGTGAGTGATAGGTGAAATGGCTCCTCAGGCAGGATTCGAACCTGCGACCAATTGATTAACAGTCAACTGCTCTACCACTGAGCTACTGAGGAACAGGATGCCAAAGCATCAAGTCCTAGAGAGATAAGGCATTGGCGCAAAAAATTCCAGTACTTTTTGCAAATTCGCGCACCCCTTTAAGGTTATGTTAATTTATAACTCCTTGATATCATATAAACAGTGGCTTACGCTTTTTTCGCTATTGTCACAGGAAGAAAGGCTGAGCTATGCCGGTAAAAGTTGTCTCACAAAAACGTGTTTTTGATTCCCCGTATCATACGCTGGATGTTGTTGAATACGAGGCCAAAAGCCTTGTGCATGATGGTTATACCGGACAGACACAGCGCGAGGTTTTTGCATCGGACCCGGCAGCATTTGTATTGTTGTACGAACCCAAATCAGACCGCGTTTTAATGTGTGAACAGTTCCGCATTGGCGCATGGATGGCGGGAGAGAAAGAGCCGTTTTTAATGGAATGCCCCGGTGGATTTGTGGATGAAGGCGAAACGCCGGAACAATCTGCCCGCCGCGAAGCCAGGGAAGAAGCGGGCGCAGATGTGACGGATATTGAATACATAGGCGCTTTTTATCCCAGCCCCGGCTGCGTGGCTGAAAAATTCCACCTGTTCATTGGCCGTATCGATGACATGAAGGAGGGCATTCACGGCCTTGAAGAAGAAGTAGAAGAAATTAAAACATTTTTTATGCCTGCCGATGAATTGATTTCCATGCTGGATAAACAGGAAATACCCCATGGGGTAACGGCACTGATGGTTGCATCGTTTGCACGCCACCGCGACAGGCTGCGCAAGGCATGGGGAGGGTGATATGTCGGCACTGATTTCCGCAGAAGAGCTGCACAATATGCTGGATGATGAAAACCTGCGTATTTTTGATGCGTCCTATAACCTTCCTGTTTATGAAGATGGCATCCCCGGTGCACAAGATTTTGATATAGACGATATTGCAGACCCCGCCGCACCGCTGGCCCATACTGTGCCTTCTCCTGAAATCTTTGCAGAGAAGGTGGGTGCTTTGGGTGTGTCGAAGGATAGCGCCGTTATTGTGTACGACCGTGCGGGTGTTCATGTGTCGGCCAGCCGGGCATGGTGGCTGTTCCGGCTGTTTGGTCACGACAACGTGCGTGTTTTAAATGGCGGCCTGCCTGCATGGGCGGCAGCCGGATATCCCATGGAAGCCCGCCAGAACAACAGGCATTCACCCGCCACTTTTACGCCGCGTTTCAGGCCAGAGCTTTTACGGCTGAAAGCGGATATGCAGGATAACATTGAAACAAGCGCTTTTTGCGTTCTGGATGCACGCGACCCTGCCCGTTATGCAGGCACGGCGCCCGAACCGCGCCCCGGGATGCAGCCTGGCCACATTCCCGGTAGCTTGAACACGCCTTTTGTCTATTTGATTAATCCTGAAACATATGGCTTGAAAGACACAGAAACCTTGGCAGATGTTTTTGCGCATTGTGGTGTTGATATATCTGGCAAGCCTTTGGCCACGTCTTGTGGCAGTGGTGTGACAGCCTGTGTCGTGGCGCTGGCTTTGCATGAGCTGGGGCAAAAGGATGTAGCTGTATACGATGGATCGTGGACAGAGTGGGGGGGCGATACGGCGACTCCCAAGAAAACAGGATCAGAGCCATGAGCAGCAGTAAAACTGGCAGAAAAAAAGACGCAACGATCATGACGCACGCGGGGATGGACCCGCAAAAGCACCATGGTGCACTGAATGTGCCGCCATACCGCATGTCAACGGTGGCTTTTAGCTCGCTGGAAGAGTTTATGAACAATCCATCAGGCACAACGGCCTATGGCCGTACATCGACCCCCAGCATGAAAGCGCTTGAGGACGCAATTACAGCACTTGAAAATGCACATGGGTCTGTTATTGCGCCATCGGGGCTATCAGCCATTGTCACGGCGATCACGGCCTTTACAGGGGCTGGGGATCATGTGTTGATAACCGATAACTGCTATGGCCCCAGCCGTCGCGCTGCGGAAAACATTTTTAAGCGCTTCGGTTTGGATGTTGAATATTACTCTCCCATGATGGGCGCGGAGATTGAAACGCTGTTTCGCACCAATACCAAAGTTTTGTTCATGGAATCCCCGGGGTCATTGACGTTTGAGGTGCAGGATATTGGCGCGATGACAGCTGCCACAAAAAAAGTGGGGATAAAAACCATCCTCGATAATAGCTGGGCAACGCCGCTGTATTTAAAACCGCTTGATCTTGGCATTGACGTTGCGATGATGTCGGGTACAAAATATGTGTCCGGCCATTCTGATGCCTTAATCGGCACCTTGGCTGCGAATGCCGCAAGTTATGATGCTGTACGAAATCAAGCGATATATTCCGGCATTTGCGCGGGGTCAGAAGAAATATACTTAACCTTGCGCGGTCTGCGCACCATGGGTGTGCGTATGGCGCATCATAGCAAGGCCGCGCTTGATATTGCACACTGGCTTGCAGGCCACCCAGCCGTTAAACGGGTGCTGCACCCCGCACTACCTTCATGCCCCGGCCATGAAAACTGGAAAAAATATTTTAAAGGCGCGTCAGGTACATTTAGCCTTGTGCTGCATGAGGGAGAGCGCAGTAAAATCGCCAAAATGCTGGATGGCATGGAATTGTTCCGCATGGGCTTCAGCTGGGGCGGTTTTGAATCGCTTATCGTTTACGAGGAGCCAGCAAGCGCACGCACGGCCAGCCCGTGGACAGAGACAGGGGGCTTAATTCGCCTGCATATCGGGCTTGAGGATATCGATGATCTGAAGGCGGATATAGAAGCCGGTTTTACGCGGTTAAGTTGATTGTTAATCTTAGTATCTGTTAAGGAACTATTAACACTCCTAATGTCATAATATATGTACTGTGTGACGCTTAACAGGGGCTAGAAAATGGATTCTTTAACAAAGAAATTTATGCGAGCGGCAAGCAGTTTGTTGCTAGGTTCAGTGCTTTATACTGGGGCTGCCGCGACTTCGGTAAAGGCGCAAGAGGCGGAGACTCCACCTACTACGGACACGACTGCCGTAGCGGATATAAATGATTCAGCACAAGAAAAATATCTGGCCAGCCTTGGCAGACGCATCGGCATGACTCATCGAGAAGCCGATTTTGTTGCGTCGCGCGGAGACGATTTTATGATGCTCTACATAAAGGATGGTAGGGATAGATTTGCCCAAAATATAGGCGTGGATTCAGTGGATGCATTTGAGTTGGCTAAGATAGTAATAAATTTTCCGGCTGTTGACAAAAAAACAGGTGAAACACTTTATTCTTTAGCGACTGCCGCAGAGCTGGAAAGTCTTCTCGATGACTGGGGGGTTCCTGATCCGGCGCCATCTTCACCTACCTCTCGTTCTCAGAGGCCTTCTCCCCCCAGCCCGCGCTGACAAGTCGCCTACAAGGCTCAGGATACTCATTGAGCTACTGATACCGTATCAACTTCACACTGTGGTGGTATAACTTTGACCTGCGTAATCTGGTTGCGTTGCTTTTTGATGATTTCAAACGTAAACCCGAAAAAGCGGTATTTTTGCTTGATCGCGGGAATACGCTGGCTTTCATAAAGTAAAAGCCCCGCCAGCGTGTCGTATTCCTCATCCGGCAGTCGCCAGTTCATTTCCCGGTTCAGATCGCGGATTGTAACCTTGCCGTCCGCGATATAGCTGCCATCAACCTGCGGGCGTAGGCCGGGTACGGCGACATCATATTCATCGTCAATCTGGCCCACGATTTCTTCAAGAATATCTTCCAGCGTCACAATACCCATCAGGGAGCCGTATTCATCCACCACCAGCGCAAAATGCTCACGCCTGTCGCGGAATGCCTGCATCTGGTCCAAAAGGATTGTGGTGTCAGGGATGAACCATGGCTCCATCAACGTGTTTATCAGGCTAATGTTGTCCGCATCCCCGCTGGCGGCGCGGAGTTCGTTCAGTACAAGTTTTGCATGGAGGATGCCAATAATATTGTCCGGCGTTTCTTTCCAGACGGGGAACCGCGTAAAGGGGCTGTGCAGCACTTCATCCACGATTTTCTCCAGCGGCCAGTCGGCGGAAATCATCCGCACGTTGCGGCGGTGTATCATGACGGATTCAACCGAAACATCGGCAAGATCAAGGATCGAGCGCAGCATCATGCCTTTTTGCTGGTCGGCGTCCGGTTCATAGGCGTTAAACAGGGCAATTGCACCGCGCAGTTCTTCTTCGTGCGCTGTCGCGCTGATGGCGGCATCCTTGTCGACACCGAACAAATGGAAAAAGAAATTTACAATTTTAGATACCGTCATCGTGATAGGCGAGCATACCGCTACAACGATTGAAACGGGCCTCACGATCAAGAGTGACAGGCGGTCAGGAAACAAAAGCGCATAGGTTTTCGGAATAACTTCGGCAAAAATCAGTACCAGTATCGTCACGCCGATTGTGGCCAGCGCAACGCCATTCTCCCCGAAAAGCCGCATCATGACGGATGTGGCGATGGCGGAGGCGAAAATATTGACGAAGTTATTGCCTAGCAAAAGGCCGCCGATCAGCGCTTCTTTTTTCTCGCGCAGGCGGTTGACAAGGCCGGCGCGGTGATTGCCGCGTTCTTCCAGCGCCGTCAGGCGCGCGCGGGAGGCACCGGTCAACGCGGTTTCAGATGCTGAAAAGAATGACGAAAAAAACAAGAGTGCGATAAAAATCGCGACATCTGTCCAGATCGGACTTGCGGCAGCAACGGGGGTTATGTCCATGTTTCGTTCTCCAGACACATTTGAACGGCGCTTTCTTGAATGTCATGCTCTATAAAAGCCTGTCCGATACCACGGGCAAGGACAAGGGTGAGCTTGCCATCTGTATTTTTCTTGTCATCCCGCATTTTCTTGACAATATCTTTTGCGGATGCGGGGAAGGGCGGAGCTATCATCAGTCCTGCTTTTTCCAGATGCGCTTTGATGCGCTCTACATCTTTGGCTGGGCACAACCCGGCTGCGGCAGCGTAAGTAAAGGCCAACAACATACCTATGCTGACAGCTTCGCCATGCAGCAAGCGGCCATCATATCCACCCAAAGCTTCCAGTGCATGGCCATAGGTATGTCCCAAATTTAAAAGCGCGCGTAAATCGCGCTCTTCTTTTTCATCAGCGCTGACAATCTCTGCCTTTATCGCACAGCTGGTTTCAATGGCATGGGTGAGCGCTGCGGTATCACCGGAGAGAAGAGGGCCTGCGTTTTCTTCCAGCCAGTCGAAAAATTGGGGGTCTTGAATAAGGGCGTATTTCAAAATTTCGGCATAGCCTGCCTTGCGCTCGCGGTCAGGCAGCGTTGTTAGAACATCTGTATCTATAATGACGTGCTTGGGCTGGTAAAAGCTGCCGACCAGGTTTTTACCTTGTTCTGTATTTATCGCCGTTTTCCCGCCTACGGCGCTGTCGACCTGCGCTAAAAGCGTGGTGGGAATTTGCACGAAGCCAATCCCACGCATAATCATTGAGGCGGCAAAACCGGTGATATCCCCCACAACGCCGCCACCCAGTGCAATCAGGGTAGACTTTCTATCTAATTTATAGCTTAAACATCTATCTACAATGGACTGAAGATTTTTAAAGTTTTTTGTTTCTTCACCGGCAGGCAAGATAATAGGAGGCCCTGCGACAAAGCCCGCCGCTTCTAAAGATTTCATAAGCGGCATCACGTAATGCTTGGCAACATTCTCATCTGTCACAACGCAGATACGTTTGGAGGGTAATATCTCTGACAATGTTTTTCCCGCAGACACCATAAGGCCAGGCCCAATATCAATACGATATGATTTTGCCGCCAGTGCGACATTAACGCTGCGCTGTGCCGTGCTCATGTTCTTTTCCTAAGTGTCTCTATTTCATTCTGTATCATCCGCGCCATCCTGCGCGGGGACTGGTCTTTCACGTCAACAGTTATATCTGCTTCTGCATAAATAGGGTAACGCTGCGTCATCAGTTCACGCATTTTTTCCTCCGGATCGACATTGTGCAGGAGAGGGCGATGGTCGCTACGCAAAACACGCTCAAGCAAAACATTAATATCGGCTTTCAACCATATAGATATAGAATTATTTTTTATAGAATTCCTTATTTCATCTTGAATGAAGGCTCCGCCGCCAGAGGCGATGACTTTATCTTGTCCGTTCAATAGGCGGTCCAGCACCTTTTTTTCGCCCCGGCGGAATTCAGATTCGCCCAGCTTGCTAAAAATATCGGGAATCGGCATGCCAGCGGCCTGTTCAATTTCACGGTCTGCATCAAAAAAAGGGAGGGTTAAAAGCTTTGCCAGCTCTATGCCGACACGTGTTTTTCCGCACCCCATCAGGCCCACAAGGACGAATATGTCTGTATTTCTTTTCATTTTTCTTTTTAATATTAAAGGCTTAGAGAGTATACACGCCTCAATTGGCAAATCAAGCGCCGTGTTAATATTTTATGAAAAAATATGTTGACTTTAAAGGGCGGGGGTGTAACAATGACTTTGCTTTATGGTATATGACCGCCTGTGAGATGAAACGAAAGAATCGTAACACAGGGATGGCCAAAACCAAAAAGCCAACGTATGCTCAAAAGCATGCCCGGCCAACAAGGTCGGAAAACAAGAAAGGAAGAGGCACGATATGATGACAAAGATATTCGTTCCCCTTATCGGACTTGCCTGCATTTGCGCTGCTGTTGGCTTTGCGGTACTGGCGATCTGGGATGTTCCAGTGGAGCAAACGCAGGTTGAAAAGACCTTGGATAACAGCCGCTTTTTGCAAAAAAGCCTCTGATATCTCGATCTTTTTCTTCAAAGTTTGTTCCGCGACGTGCATCGGCTGTATGGCGAATCAACTGTGCTTGCACATCTGATTCTCTGTTGCAGTTGTCGGTATCATCTCTCTAACCTGCTCAAAAAACGTAATTTTTGGCAGGTCGGGGGGGCGGCTGGAGCCGCAAGAGGAACTGGACATTAAAATAATGAATTTCATGAGTTTGGGGTCGTTGTTAATATTTGACC
>JAPPOU010000129.1:37465-56953 GCA_028817795.1 Alphaproteobacteria bacterium | reverse complement strand
GAGTTTCAGCGCGCCGGTGCGCAAGGCAACGAAGGCCTGATCTCCGGCAGTGGCGGATCATCGTCAAGCGGTGGTGGCGGTTACTATGGCGTGATTCCCGGCGGTGAGGCGACGCCGCATGGTTTTTCCGGTTCCGATAGCGTCAAGAAAAAAGATCGCGAAGACAAAGATACCGTGCAGCGCGAGGGCGAACCAACGGATCGCCGCCATTTATACGCAACCCGCGCTGGCAAGGGCAAAGACAGGCGCACAGCCGGGACACGGGTTGGCCGCCAAAAGAGCCAGCGCCCGCGCACGATTGATGATGTCAAAATGTCAGGCCTTCCCAAGGGCATGCCCGTAACGACCAAGAAAGATTGGGAGAAGTGGGATCAAATGCCGCCTAAGTTCAAGGAAACGCTGGCGGGCCTTTTATCGCCCCGGCAAAAAGAGCTGATGAACTTTCACGGCATTTTGAAGCGTGATGGCATGTCGCTGGAGGAATATAACGCCAAGAAAAACGTATCGGACGTCATGTATTTTGTGCAGGCATCGCAGCGTGGCAAAATGGACCCCAAAAGGCGGGCGGAGGTTTTGTTGAAAAGTCGCGAAAAGCTGCGTGATTACGGATACCTTTTGCAAATGCAATTGAACTATCCTGATGAAATGTACGCCACCATGGGCGTGCCGGAAAGTTATGTGCGTGAAAGCCGCGAAGGATCTGCCCGCGCGCTGGAGCGCGTGGAAGCCGCGCTGAAAGTCATCAAGAATATCGAAGACGGTAAACAATAAGAGCAGCAAGAAAAGGATATGTCATGCGTTATCCGGTAATTGTGGCAGCGATTGTGGCGTGCCTGATGTTGTCTTCGGAGGCTGTGGCCCAGTATGACGGCGTTTTGGCACCGGAAAATCCATCGTCAAAAAAGGATGGGGCAACGTCATATAGCTTTATATCGCGACCCAGCACGCATAAGGAACTGAGCGTGCGGGGGAAAAATCTTGAAAAGTGGCGCGAAAGCCAAGCGCAGCTGAGAAAGTCAAACATGGCGCATCACGCAAAAACGAACAAAGCCTTTGAGGAAAGCGCCGCGCGTGCACGGCTTGTCAATAACGGTGGTGATGCGGATTATCAGGCGCGTGATAATGCCCAGTTGCGCGCTGTGCAATACCAATTGCAGATGCAGCAGGCGGGCCGGAACGTTCTGGGTGAAACCATGGCGCCGCCCCATCGCCCTTACCTCAATTATTACAAATAATTAAGCGCATATCTGCCCTGTTCAACGTGGCGTGGCTCGTGTAGTCTGCTGCTATGGGCGCAACGAAGAAAAAAGTGAAACGTACAGGGCATACATCAGGCGTTGTTTTGGGGCTGTCCGCTGTTTTGGTAGCGGTTGAGGATAATGCCCCAAAGGCGTTTATTGTGCGCGGCGCAGAACATGCGCTGTCCGTCGGCGTCGATCCTGTGAAAGAAGATGGCGATGCTTTGCCATTCGGCCCCTTTGACCCTTCAGAGCATACAACGCTGGAACAGGGCCTGAGAAGCTGGGTCAAAACGCAGACGCCTTTAACGCCGGGCTATGTCGAGCAGCTTTATACCTTTGGCAACCGTGGCCGCTATGCGGGGCAGGATGGCCCGGCGCGGGTTGTTTCGGTCGGCTATCTGGCCCTGACCTCTCCTGATGACGTGAGCGCGGATGAAAAGATATTCTGGGGTGATTGGTATGCCTATTTCCCATGGGAAGACTGGCGTGATGGCCGCCCCCGTGTGATTGATGACGTGATTGCGCTGGGGCTAAAGCGCTGGGTGAGCGCGGCCACGACAAAAGCAGATAAAGCCTATCGCCGGGCGCGGGCCGATGTGTGCTTTGGCTTGCATGACAGCCCGTGGGATGCCGAAAAGGTTTTGGAACGCTACGAGCTTTTATATGAAGCGCGTCTGGTGTTCGAAGCGATACGCGACCGTGATCTAAAGGTAGATTACGTGCTGGTGCCGGGCCGTTCCATGCTGTACGATCATCGCCGTATTTTGGCGACGGCGATGGGTCGTTTGCGCGGTAAGCTGAAATACCGCCCGGTTGTGTTTGAGTTATTGCCTGAAGAATTCACGCTGCTGCAGTTGCAAAAAACAGTGGAAGCGATCATGGGGCACTTGATCCACAAGCAAAACTTCCGCCGTCTTGTTGAAAGCGCGGGGATGGTGGAAGAGGTAGCGGGCAAGAAATCTCTTGCTGCCGGTGGCCGCCCTGCCGCCCTGTTCCGTTTCCGCCGCGATGTGGTGCTGGAACGCCCGGCACCGGGCGTGAAGGTTTCGGCGGCGGGGAAATAATCTTTTATATTATAGTATCCCACATTTAGGAAGAGTCGCGCACCCCTGCGTAGGCAGGGGCCCAGTGCAGCCGGCAGGCTGCCGTTTAAAATAGGCGCAAAGTGCAGCTGGGTCCCCGCCTGCGCGGGGACGCGGACTATTAAGTGAACGAACTTAAACGCAAAATGCCCTTAGCGCGGTCTGGCCTGTATATGGCGCGGGCGGATGATTTTGCGGGGGCGTAGTGTGCCTTTGTCCGCAGCGGCTTTAAATGTCTGGCGCACTTCGGCGCGGCGCAGATCTTCCGCCATTTGTTCGTGTCCGTTCGCTTTTGCGCAGTCATAGGGGGTATGCCCTGTGTGGCATTTCACGGTTAAAGACGGGTTCCATGCCATCATGATATAGAGGGACTGCTGACCGTGAATGGCGGCAAGGTGCAGCGGGGTTTCCCCGTTGTCATTTTTTGCATTGATATCCGCCCCTTCGGCAATCAGGTCAAGGCACAGTTTTTTGTCGCAGCCGCGCCGGCGCGTTTGTAGGGCGCGAAGCAAAATGCGCCCCTTTCCTGCTGCCGTATATTTATGGGGGATGTTCAAGCGTTCATTCATGATGGTGGGGAGATTACCGTAATATATTTCGGAAATCAATATAAAGGTAGAGCGCAGCGCATGTCTGAAAAATGGTGTATACAAAGGAGGCGGGGGTGTTTGGCATGATATCATTTTTTCCACAGCGGGATATGACGTTTCAGACCTCTTTGCCTCCTGAAGAGGTTGCTGCCGCGATGCGCAAGAAAATCCGCACGCCATCCTCTCCTTTTTTAGACCTTCTTGAAGATAGTTTTATGTTTGGAAAGGGGGATAAAGGTGTCATTGGGTCCGTGCTGGATGATGGGACTTTTACGTTCACGCTTCATCATAAAGCCTTGCTTCAGGTGCGTGGCAAGATTTCCTGGGCGCTTGATGGAGGCAGCGTGGTGACGGCGTTTTTGCGCATGCACTGGTTGCAACGCATCTTCATAAGTATCTGGGCTGCATTTATTCTTTTTTCAGGCTTGCTTGATCCCTCTGATCGGTCAGGCAGTGAACTTTTTGTGATGCTTATCATGATATCATTTATGATTTTTTTGCCGTACAAAATCTTCCAAATTTTTGCGCGCAAAGAATTTGCGGCGTGGGAGAGGTTTTTTGCGGACGTGCTTAAGGCGTAGTTTTTATCAGGCCTTTTTCTTTTTAACCTTCGTATCGGCAGCAATGCGGTCCATCAGGGCCAGCATGACGCCGGAGGCGACAAAGACGACGTGGATAATGGCCTGCCATTTCATTTTCTCGATGTCGGCGGGCTTGCTGCTTGCCTCCATGAAAACGCGCAACAGGTAAATGCCCGAAATCGCGACGATGGAGGAGACAAGCTTTAATTTCAGCGTTGAAAAATCAACCGAGCCACGCCATTCAAAATCATCCTCATGCCCTTTGGTGTCGATTTTCGACACGAAATTCTCGTAGCCCGAAAAAATCACGATCAAGACAAGGTTCCCTGCAAGCGACAGATCAATCAGCGATAGCGATGCCAACAACGCGTCATTAGCCGTGATGTGCGGCACCATGGAGAACGCGTGGATCAGTTCCTGCACAAAACAGATCAACAGCAGCACCAGTGCGCCCGTCAGGCCGATATAAAATGGCGCCATCAGCCAGCGGCTGTTGAAAATACCCATTTCGATGCGGTCGGAAATCGTTTTTTTCTTTGCGGCCATGTTACTGCATTTCTTTGAAGGGGTGGGGATGGAATAGTCAGACTTTAGGGCGGTGGGGCGGGAGTGTCAATGCTGTTTGATTCGTGCGGCGCGGGCGCAGTGACCATTTATATATTTGAAAAATAACAATATTTTTTCTATTAACGTTTTGTTATTGACGTTATGCTCTAATAGAGTATATAAGATATACTCAAGAAGAGAACATTAAGGAACGCACAGAGCATAAGGAGATCACGATGTTCGATACAGTCCACAGCACAGAACAGTCACTGGCCTATACGCCGGGCGTGGCCAAGGAAGCCGCGCCGCTTTACGAGAAAGTGAAGCGCGTTGTCAACGAACTCGATTGGGCAACGCACGCGCCTTATATCCTTGAGATTAACCGCCTGAAAAAAGAAAAGGGCGCGGTTATTCTGGCGCATAATTATATGACGCCCGAAATTTTCCACTGCGTGTCCGATTTTGCAGGCGATAGCCTGCAGCTTGCACAACAGGCGGCGCTGACAGACAGCGACCTGATTATTCAGGCAGGTGTGCACTTCATGGCGGAAACATCAAAAATCCTTTCGCCTGAAAAGAAGGTGTTGATCCCTGATATGCGTGCAGGCTGCTCCCTTGCGGCCAGCATTACGGGCGCGGATGTACGCCTCTTGCGCGAAAAATATCCGGGTGTGCCGATTGTGACCTATGTGAACACCTCGGCGGACGTGAAGGCAGAATCCGATATCTGCTGCACATCGTCAAACGCCCTGAAGATCGTGGATAGCCTGCCGGGCGATACGGTTTTGATGATCCCCGATAAATACCTTGCGTGGAATATCGCCAAGCAGACCAAGAAAAAAGTGCTGACATGGGAAGGCGCCTGTGAAGTGCATGAGCGTTTTACGCCGGATAATATTCGCGCCTTCAGGAAAGCCTATCCCGGCGCAGTTATTCTGGCGCACCCCGAATGCCCGCCGGAGGTTGTGGATGAATGCGATTTTTCCGGCTCGACCAAGGCGATGAGCGATTACGTCACCGAAAACCAGCCGCAAAAGGTTGTGATGGTTACGGAGTGCTCGATGTCCGATAACGTATCGGTCAACAATCCGGGCGTTGAATTTGTGCGGCCCTGCAACCTGTGCCCGCATATGAAGCGCATTACACTGCCCGCCATCCTGAAATCGCTGCAGACGATGACGACCGAGGTCGAAGTGGACCCCGCCGTCGCGGACCGCGCCAAGCAGGCGATTGACAGGATGCTGGACGCATCGAAGTAGGAAAGGCAAAAGCCATGCCGCAAAAACCCGTTTATAAATCAGATGCCGTTATTGTTGGTGCGGGCGCTGCCGGGTTATGTGCGGCGCTGGCATTGGCGGCAGCGCAAAAGCGCGTGACGGTTTTGACGCAAACACCCATTGGCGGTGATTGCGCTTCGAAATGGGCGCAGGGCGGGATTGCGGCAGCGGTTGCAGGGGATGATTCCACAGCCAGCCATGCGGGTGATACGATAAAGGCGGCGGCAGGGACGGCCAGCAGACATGTCGTCGATCTTCTCACTTCCGCAGCGCCGCAGGCCGTGCGGATGCTGGAGCGCATGGGCGTTGCCTTTGAAAAAGAGGGCGATGATTATGCCTTGAGCCGTGAAGCCTGCCATAGTGCGAGGCGGGTTTTGAAAGCGGCGGCAGGCGATGGCTTTGGCCGGGAGCTGATGCGGGCTTTAATAGCGGCGGTGCTAGCTGAAAAGAATATTACGATTGTGCCACACGCTGTTGCGCAAAAGCTTTTAAAGCGCGGTGATGCTGTTACAGGCGTTGAAACACAGGATGCTGTTTATGTTGCGCACGCTGTCTTGCTGGCCACGGGCGGTATCGGCGGGCTTTATGCAGTTACAACCAACCCAGCAGGTGCTGTGGGGCGCGGCCTTGCGCTGGCGGCGCGTGCGGGTGCGCAGCTCAGCGATCTTGAATTCGTGCAATTTCACCCGACAGCCTTGGATATTGGCGAAGACCCCGCGCCATTGGCGACGGAAGCTTTGCGTGGTGAAGGCGCCTATCTGGTTAATAGCCGGGGGCAAAGGTTTGTGGACGAACTTTTACCGCGTGATGCTGTCAGCCGCGCGATTTTTGCTGAAATGAAGCGCGGGCAGAAAGTCTATCTGGATTGCCGCCATATTGATGTGGCCCGTTTCCCGGCGCTCAATGCTGCAGCGGCGCGGGGCGGATATGATGCGGCGCGTGATCTTATCCCCGTGACCCCTGCTGTGCATTATCACATGGGCGGGATTGCAACGGATACTCATGGCCGCAGCAGTCTTTCCGGCCTGTGGGCGGCGGGTGAAGTGGCGGCAACAGGCCTGCATGGCGCAAACCGCCTTGCTTCCAACTCGCTGATGGAGGCTGTTATCATGGGGGGGCGTGCTGCCGAAGATATGGCGCAGCGTATCCCTGATATGCCGCCGCGTCTTTTGTCTCAATCAGAAGCCGGTATGGCGGCGCATGATATGGTGGATATCCGCCATGAAATGCGGCAGATGATGAGCGCTGATGTTGGTGTCTTGCGCAATGAAAAAGACCTTGCCCGCGCTGCGCGTGATTTTGCCGCGATTGAAACGGCAGCGCAGGCGATTGATGCTGCAACGGCAGATGTGGCGCTTGTTTCCCGCATGATTGCAACAGCGGCCTTGCTGCGCACGGAAAGCCGTGGCGCGCATGCGCGGAGTGATTATCCGGGTGAACAAACCGCATGGCAGCGGCGCAGTTTTTATACGCTCTTGCAACTGGAGGCAGCGCTTACGCCTGAAAAAGAAACGGAGCCTGAAAAAGAAACGGAGAAAGTGGCATGACACGTATCGCCCTCCTGCCGGATGTGATTATCGCCCCGCTTGTGCAGATGGCTTTGGCCGAAGACCTTGGCCGCGCCGGTGATATCACGTCACAGGCCGTTATCCCCCCGGATGCCATGGCCGCTGCGCACATGACAGCGCGGGAAGAGGGCTGCATTGCAGGGCTTGATATCGCTGTTGCGACCTTTAAGGCGGTTGACGCTACGCTGGAGGTTGAGAAGCTAAAGCAGGATGGTGACACAGTCACCAAGGGCGATGCCGTGCTGCGCATTGCAGGCCGGGCGCAGTCGGTTTTAACGGCAGAGCGCGTGGCGCTGAATTTTGTCGGGCGGTTGTCGGGTATTGCGACGCTGACGCTGAAAATGGTGACGGCGACGGGTAATCACAAAGCAAAAATAGCCGCAACGCGCAAAACAACGCCGGGTTTGCGCGCTGTCGAGAAATATGCCGTGCAGGTCGCGGGCGGTTTGCCGCACCGCTTTGGGCTGGATGATGCCGTGATGATTAAGGATAACCACATTGCCTTTGCAGGCGGCGTTGCGCTGGCTGTGCGCCGCGCACGGGACGCTGTGGGCCATACGGTCAAGGTTGAGGTCGAGGTGGATACGCTTTCGCAACTGGAAGAGGCCATGACGGAAAACCCCGATATTGTGATGCTCGATAATATGTCGCTTGAGGATATGGCAGAGGCCGTGCGCATTGTGAATGGCCACGCTGTTGTGGAAGCATCAGGGAATGTCACGCTGGACCGCATTCCGGATATCGCTGCAACGGGGGTTGATGTCATTTCCTCTGGCGCCATCACCCACAGCGCGCCCAATTTTGACGTGGGACTGGATGACGTGCCGTACGCGGCCTGAAGATTTTGCTGTTTTATTGGCGTGTGCCTTGCATTAAAGTACCTTTATATATGCATATGTAAGGGAGATGACACATGGCGCAAGCGCAAAAAAGGCCCCATCAGGAAGCAGAAGAGCTTTTGCATCGCCGTGAACTGGATGCCGCCGAAACCTATCTTGAAAAGGCCTTAACGGCGAATATGCAGGATGCCCATGCGCTGGCCTTGATGGGTGAGCTGTTGATTTGCCGTGATGACGTTGTGCAAGGCTTTGCGCATTATGCGCTGGCCGTTCAGGCCGATCCTGACAATGTGGCTTATAAGAAAAGATTTATGGACATATCGGCTTTTGTGCCGTTCGGCGGGTATAATCCGGCGCTGGAAGCCGTGATGAATGCCTGTCTTGCAACGCCGGATCTTGATTGTTCGGGGGCGCAAACGCTTTGGATATGCCTGTTGTTAACGCACCCGTCTTTTGCGCCTTTGTACAATGCCTTTACCCGGCCCGACCTTTATCCCGAAGGGAGCATGGGGCCTGTCGAAGAATTGGCGGATATGACGCCATTATTACTGCCCCTATTTCGTCTGGGAATTTTGCAACTCACAGTTTGTGATGTGTATTTCGAACAACTGGTCACGGCTGTCAGGCGCTTTTTGCTTATCTCTGCGCCGGAAAAAATGGAAGACGCGGCACGGTTGGCGCTCACAGAAGCTGTGGCTTGTTATGCATTTAATACGGATTACGCACTTTATGCCGGGCCGGAAGAAGAAACGCAGGTGGAGCAGATCAAAGCGCGTCTTGCAGCAGGTAACGGGTCTGCGTTGGATATGGCGCTTTATGCGTGTTACGCGCCGTTATATGGGCTGGGCGGTGCTGCTGCTGCAGATGTATTGGAAGCAGCAGGCTGCACATATGTGGCGCAACATCAGATAAGGGCGGCGCATGCGCTGGAAGAACGAAAAAAGTCTATTCAGGCTTTGACGCCTATTGGGGAGGGCAACTCCGCTGCCGTGCGAACGCAGTACGAAGAGTTCCCTTATCCGCGCTGGACAGATTTGGGGTTGAGGCGCGGCGTTATTCATGAAGAACCGGAAAAGGCCTTTTTAAAGGAGCCGGGGAAAACCGCCTTGAATGCAGGGTGCGGGACGGGGCGTGAAGCCTTGTTTGTCGGCGTGAAATTCCCCGATATCAAGGTGACGGCTGTTGATTTGAGTTTATCGAGCCTGTCATACGCGATGGGCAAGGCCGAGGAATTTGGCGTTCGCAACGTTGATTTTTATCAGGCAGATCTTTTGCGTTTGCCTGAGACTGGATTGTCTTTTGATTTTATCGCATCAACAGGTGTTCTGGTTTGCTTGGATGAACCCATTGAGGGCCTGAAAATATTGCGTGATATGCTGAATCCCGGCGGTGTAATGCACCTTGGTTTTTACAGTACGATGGCGCGCCGGCATTTTCTTGTGGCGCAGCAGGCTGTTCAGGAACATGGTTATCCGGGAACGGCAGAAGGCATGCGCCGTTTTCGCAAGGACATGCATCGTTTGGTCCCGCGCGAATCTTATGAATGGATCATACAAAATGCGCCGGACTTTTATACGTTATCGACGTGCCGGGATATGTTGTTCCATGTCAAGGAGCATACACACACATTGCCGCAGATCGATGATTTGTTGAATGCTGTTGACATGGAATTCATTCGCATGGCTGTGCAGCCGGACGTGCAGGCGCTGTATAACCAAGTGTTCCCGGATGATCCCGAAGGGGGCACGCTGGCGCATTGGCATGCGCTGGAAGAGGCGCACCCGGATACTTTTGTGGAGATGTACAGTTTTACGTGCCGTCAGCGGGTATAAATTATCCATAAACAAGAAATTAACTTTTTCGTACTATCATCAATTTATAGCCCGGCGTTCTGGCCGGGGCGCGGGTACGAAGGAGGCGATATATTTCTTTCAATACGTGAGATTCAGGCTGTAAATCCGCCCCAACAGCGGGTTTGCGCGGCGCAAGGATATGTGCCGGCCTGTATGTGCTGCCCGTAAGAGGCGGGAAGGCCGTGTGAAGGAGGACCCTTTCGCGGCCTTCCTTGTTTTGCGGGGGGTGTTCTGCCCTGCAATTTTGAATATGATGGCCCGCATGACGATTCTGGGCGTGCACATTGCGCTGTCCTTGCTGTTGATGTTTTTAGGCATCGGCGCAGTGGGCGGCTTTTTATCGGGTCTTTTGGGTATTGGCGGCGGCGCTATTTTTGTGCCCGCACTTTTATACGCATTTCAGGTCATGGATTACCCGGCCGCGCATGCCATGCATATGGCGGTGGCCACGTCCTTGTCCATCGTCGTTTTGACAAGTTCATCATCAACCCTTGCGCATTACCGGCGCGGCGCGGTGGATGGAAAAATTTACAAAAGCTGGACGCCTTTTATTGTTTTGGGCGTTGTTCTGGGCACAATGACGGCGGCTTCTGTCAGTGGTGGCCTTTTGAAAAACGTGTTTTCCGTCGTTCTGGCGGCAATGTCGGTCTATATGATTTTTACGGGCGAGAAAAAACCTGCCGAAAATGCGCATGGATATATCCCCGTTCTTGTGCAGCGGGGTCTTGCTTGTCTGGTGGGCGCGCTGGCCTCCATGGCGGGCTTGGGTGGCGGCGTTGTTTTGGTGCCCATGATGTCTTTTAACGGCACGCCCATGAACAGGGCTGTGGGCACGGGTGCGGCCTTCAGCTTTACGATCGGCCTGCCGTCTGCCATCAGTTACATGATAAGCGGGCAGGCACATGCGGTGGATCTGCCGCCTTTATGCGTGGGGTATGTGAGCTTGATCGCCCTGCTGTTGGTGTGCCCGGCTTCGGTATTGGCCGCGCAACTGGGCGCAAAAGCGGCGCACAGCGTGCCGCGTGGCCTTTTAAAACGGATTTTCGGCGTGGTTTTGCTGCTGGTTTCGTTGAAGGTGATGCTGTCATGACCATGAAAGCTGCGCCGTCATATAAACCTGTATCTATCTGGCTATTTATATGCAGCTTTGCGGTTTTATTGATGGCCGTGATTGGCGCGGTGACGCGACTGACGGAATCTGGTTTATCGATTGTGGAATGGAAGCCGGTGCTGGGCGCATTGCCGCCGTTGTCGGACGCAGACTGGCACAATGAATTTGCACTTTATAAAGAAACGCCGCAGTACCAAAAAGTGAACATGGGCATGACGCTTTCAGAATTCAAAAGCATTTATTTTTGGGAATGGCTGCACCGTCTGTGGGGGCGCGTGATTGGCGTTATATTTATTGTGCCGTTTCTTGTATTTGGCCTGCGCAATAAATTGCCGCCGCGCAGCGCGGGAGCGTTTATCGGCGTGTTTTTTCTGGGCGGGTTGCAGGGCTTTATGGGCTGGTTCATGGTGCAAAGCGGCCTTGTCGACCTGCCTGCCGTCAGCCATTACCGGCTGGCCGCGCATTTGATGCTGGCGGTTTTGATTTTTGCACTTTTGTTCCATATGGCCCTGTCGTTTTCCGTGCGGGAAGACCCGGATGCGGCGCGCTTGGCACCGATGCGCGGCCTTGTGCGCTTTGCGCTGGCTTGCGTTGTGATGACAATGACATGGGGTGCCTTTGTTGCGGGCTTGCGGGCAGGGCTTTTATACAATACGTTTCCCACCATGGGCGGGCACTGGCTGCCACCGGAGATGTTGGCGACAACCCCCATATGGCGCGCTTTTTTTGAGGAACCCGCCACTGTCCAGTTTACGCACCGTATTCTGGCTGTTTTGACGTTCGTGGTGTTGTTAATGGTTGTGGGACGGGCCAAGCGCTTTAACCCGCCGCAGCGCCTGCAGCGGCTTTTACGGGGGCTTTTTCTTATGGCCTTTATTCAGGTTGGGCTGGGCATTGCAACATTGCTGACCCATGTTAAAATTGCATTGGCGGCGGCGCATCAGGCGGGGGCTTTTGTTCTGGTGGCTTTATTGGTCTGGCTGCTGCGCGATATACCGCATAAATCTTTTGCGAAAGGATATTAAGAACATGCCCGGTTTTGAAAAATATGCCGATAACCCGTTAATCATGTATTACGTCTTTGCGGTGATTGTCGCCTATCCCGTCAGCCGGATTTTCCGTCGCGCCGGGTTTCCTGCCTATGAAGCCGTGGCATTGGTATTGCCGGTTTTAGGGTTCTTGGCCTGCGCGGCGCTGTTGTCACTGCGCCCATGGCCCGCACTGGAAGCGGTGCGCCGGGAAAGGGGTGTTGTGTAATGGGGTTTCTTCCTGATTGGTTGTGGCTTTTGTTTGCGGGCCTTTATGTGTTTGCGATGATGGCGATGTCGTGCGTGATTTGGTCGCGTGCGGGTAAAAGCCCTTATTACGCGCTGTTCTGGCTTGTTCCCTATGTACAGCTTTTGATGTTCTGGATGCTGGCGTTTCAGCGCTGGCCCGCTATCGACCCGCCGGATTCTGAAGCATGAAGCGTTTTGCCGTGGGGTTTTTTATTTTGTTTGCCGCCGCAACCGTTGTGGCGGCACCGCTCTGCGATGATCCGGATACGGCGGTTTGCGAGATTATTACCCGGAGTGGCGGCTTACTGCCGCTTAAAGGGTGCTCTGTAGAAGGAATATGTACATCGAAAGAGAGCGCGGACATGAAAAGCAACACGCGCATCGAAATTCCCGACGATACGCCAGAGGGTTATAACGAGATGATTATCGTATACGATTAGGGTGCCTTGGCTCGTTTCGGACAAGCGTTTTTAACGCAGGCGGTGTTTTGACCATAGCGTTCATGCGTTCATCGAAAGCGCTTCTTAATTTTGGGTCGCGTTCAGGAACACAGGCGGGGGCTTTACGGGGTTTAATCTCGTTATCGCTATTTGCGGGAAAGATCCAGATACCATTTTCGTTCATGGCATAGTAGGGCTTGTATTTCAGGGTTTCCGGCTCTAGCGGTGCGCCTGCGTTCTTTTTGCTGCTGTTGGTCAGGATGATAAAATCGTCACTGCCATCTTCTTTCTTTCCAACCCGTAGCAAGAGCGCGGCATGGTCTAGATCTCCGCCATCCCGGCCGACCATGATGACGTACATGTCTTTTGCGGGCACGCCAAGGTGCCGCAAAACGAAATATTTCAGGATAGCGAAATCCTCGCAGTCGCCGCGCCCTTCCGAGATTGTTTCAATGGGAGATTGCCAGTAATCCCTGTTTTGCACGGCGCTTTCGTCTTCCAGATATTTGACCAGTATGTCGACCAATGCACCTGCAGCCACGGCCTTGAGTACGGTGCTTTCGTCTTTGTATTGGTCGAATTGCGACATCCATTTATCAAAGGATTTCGCGTTATCTTTCATGCCCAGCAGCATCGTGTGCCTGCCCATCGTGCCATACCATTGGTCGGCTTTTGTGGAATCGTCGCCGTTAAAGCTTTTTTGTACTTTTTCGCCCAGTATGCTGGCTTCAAGCGCGTTTTCAAATGTGAAGACCATGCTGGTATCTTGGTTGGCCGGTGTGCAGGGATAGACGGGGGCTTGTGGCGGCGCATGTGCGCAACCGCCTGCCACCATTAAAGAGGCACCAAGAAAGACGTTTTTGAGACGCTTATACCTCTTGCCATATTTTTTTGGACTGCTCATAGCAAGTGACGGTAAGCATTGGTGCAAAGCCTGTCAACAAAGGAGTATCCATATGTTGCGCCTGCACAATGCATTTGGGCGAATTATTGCGCAGATTCTATATTGAAGGAGGTTTTTGTGCTCCCGGCTTGGCCAGGTTTTGCGGATCAGGGCAGAATGTGGCCTGGGCAGGCGGGGCGCTGACAGACCAGATGCCGGTTTCGTTCATGACATAGTAGGGCTTGTATGGTGATGTGTCTTCCGGGTTCAGGCCACCGTCACCGTCATTGTCTAAAATGACAAGGCGGCGGGTGTCTTGCGGTTCTATAAAGATGTTCGTGATGAATTTATCTTGCGTCATGAGTTCCGGGGGCCAGCCCCCTGTTCCGACATCAACCAAAAGGACGGCATGGTCAAGCTCTTTGCCTTCCGAGCCGACGGCGGCGAAGAGCAAGCGCTCAGCGGGTACATCAAGGTAGCGCAGCGCGAAATATTTTAAGATGGCGTAATCTTCGCAATCGCCCTTTCTTTTTTTGATCGTTTCAAGCGGGGTGGACCAGTAATCGCTTTTTTCGTTGAGTTCTTTGTCTGCAGTATAGGTGACCATGTCGTCGACGATTTTATCGACGGCTTTTGCCTGCACGCGCAGGCTTGAATAGCGATACGCATTAAACTGCTGCAGCCATGCGTTCATTTTTTGCGCGTTTTTGGGGTTTTGCATCATGACGGCATGGCGGCCCATGACGTTTTGCCATTTTCGCGCCATGGAAGTACCGTCATCGCGCAGGATGCCATGCGCTTCAGCGCCAAGGAATTCTTGCTTGATATCGCTTTTCAGTGCAAAGGGTGTTCTGCGGGGCAATGTTTGCTCATGGTGGCATGCGGGCGCGGTGGGGACGGCTGCAAAAGATGCATGGGGCGCATGTTGTATGGGCAGCGACATTGCAGCCGCAGGGCTGGCCGCCGCTGCGGAAAAAACCAAAGACAGGCTGAGCGCCATGTTCTTGAAACGTTGGCGCAAAGTCCTGTGTTTTTCTTTTTTTCTCGCCACAGGCCCCTCCTGCGCGTTGTTCAAGCAAACAGCAGAGATCAGGTTAGAAATATTGTTTCATCAAGTCAAAAGTTTTTTTAGAACTGTTACCTTTTATGTCGCGGAGTCATAATTTAATAATCGTAATCGTGCTTCTGTGGTCGCTGCCGCGTAGTTTTACGGCACGAAATTCCAGAACATCCGTCTCCGGGCTGGTTAAAACATGGTCTATCGGCAATCGCAAAAGGTTTAAGGGCATGTGCGCGGGAAAGGTGCCGTGAAGGCCAAACCCCTTGCGCGCGTTTTTTAAGCCTGTGCTGCGCGCCAGTTTTTTCAAGGCGGGGCACCATGGCGTTGCATTGAAATCTCCGCCCACAATCAGGTGCTGGGGCATTTCTTTTTCATGCCATGTTGCCAGTTCTTTAAATTCGCGGTCGCGCCAGTCAATGCGGCGCAGCGGGTTTTCGGCATGAAGCGCCACGACATGAAATGTTTTTTCATTTTTCTGGATTTTGAAGAATAGGGAGGGGATATGCGCCTCTGCAAGGTGTTTTGTTTCAAGGTCGTGCAAAGGCAAAACGGATAAAACGGCAATGCCAAAGCTTGTCGTGTCGTTGGCGATCACGTGATGATGCGGGTAATCAGCGGATAGATCGTTGCAGAGTTGCGCGAAAGCGTCGTTGACTTCCATGAGCAGGACGATATCAGGCTTTTCCGTGCGGATCAGCGTTTCCAACGCAAAGGCGTTTGTATTGCGGACAAGGACGTTGGCCTGCAGGATTTTCAGTGTCTGGGCATTGGGGTCTTTTTTGGGGCGCCTTGTTTTAAAATACGGCCAAATATGAAACAGGCCCAGCCCGTAGCTCAAAAGAAGGCAGAGATATAATGCCTGCCCACCTGCCCGCGAAAATACCGCGATGATTAAAAGCGCAATGGCGGCAACAGCGCCCTGCAGCGCAAAGTGCGATAGCGTATCGGTGATGCGTCGTGGTTCCGGGAAAAAGGGCGCTGCCGCCACGGCCAGCACGGTCAGCGCGCCGATCCAGATAAGAAAGCTCATGCCGCGTTCTGCGGTTTCCATTTAATGGAACAGCCCATGGAGGGGATTTGATTGTCCGGTGCTGTTCCTGTTTGCGCAATATGCAGCATGGCATCGCGCAGCTCATGCTTGGTATCCGGCGTTGCAGGTTTTGACGGGTTCACTTCATCAAGCCGTCCGCGATACAAAAGCGTGCCGTCTGCGCCATAGCCGAAAAAATCGGGCGTGCAGACAGCGCCATAGGCTTTGGCCACTTCCTGCGTTTCATCAATCAGGTAGGGAAAGGTAAAGCCATGGGTGTTTGCGAAAATCTTCATGTTGTCAAAAGAATCGGCAGGATGTGTGCTGGTGTCGTTTGGCATGATCGCAACAACGCCAAGACCTGCGGCCTGCAGGTCTTTCATATCCGCAACAATTCTGGAAACAATTGTTTTGACATAAGGGCAGTGATTGCAAATAAACATGACCAGCGTGCCCTTTTCGCCGCGAATATCGTCCAGCGTATAGGTTTTGTTATCCGTGCCTTGCAAAGAAAAATGGGGGGCGGGCGTGCCGCATTCCGGCGCGGGTGTGTGGGTTAGAGCCATGAAATGCCTTCCTTTCGCGTCTGTGGGACTTTATAAGATTAGGGATGATGACGCGCTTTCGCAACAGTTCCGTTTTGATGCTTTGCTGCCTGTGCGCCGCATATGTGGCTGCGCTGTCCGTGCCTGCAAATGCGCAGGTCAAATATTTTGAAGATCCCGTTTTTGAAAGCTTTAACCCTGATGCACCCAGCCCCATGGCGGAAATGATTGCGCTGGCGGAAGGCGGTGATGCGCGTGCCATGTATATTTTGGGCGATTTATATGCCAAGGGCAAAGGTGGCATGGTCAAGAGCCATAAAAAAGCCGCCGCATGGTTTGAGCGCAGCGCTGCGGCGGGGTATCCGCAGGGCTTCATTCGTCTGGCGGCACTGGCCAAGCAGCGCAATATGCCGATTACGGCCTGGAAGTGGTATGCGCTGGCCGGAGACATTTTTCCCTATGGCGACTGGCGCCGTTATGCACTGAAGGCGCGTGATGCTGTGGAAGCAGACTTTAAAATGAAATCCAAAGATATTGATCGCGCCCGCGTGGGCGTGAACAAGTGGAAGGCGCGGCAAAAGGAAGCCCGTCGCGCAGAAGAAAAGGCGAAAAGAGCAGCAGCGCGTGAAAAGCCTGCGGCTGTCAAAAAGGAACCAGACGTAAAGGAGAAAGAAAGCCATGGCGAAGATCAAGGTTAAAACCCCCGTTGTTGAAATGAACGGCGATGAAATGACGCGTATCATCTGGGATATGATTATCCAAAAGATGATTACGCCGTATCTGGATATCGAACTGAAATCTTTTGACCTGTCGATCCAGAGCCGCGATGGAACCGATGACCAGATCACCGTTGACGCGGCGAACGCGATCAAGGAATACGGCGTGGGCGTGAAATGCGCGACCATCACGCCGGATGAAGCGCGGGTTGAGGAGTTCGGCCTGAAAAAAATGTGGCGCTCGCCCAACGGCACGATCCGGAACATTTTGAACGGCACGGTGTTTCGCGAGCCGATTATCATGAAAAACATTCCCCGCCTTGTGCGGACATGGGAAAAGCCGATTATCGTGGGCCGCCATGCTTTTGGCGATCAGTACAAGGCGACAGACGCCAAAATATCCGGCCCCGGCAAGTTGACGATGACCTTTACGCCTGACGACGGCGGCGATGCGCAAACATGGGACATCTACGATTTTGAAGGCCCCGGCGTTGCCATGTCGATGTATAACACCGAGGAGTCTATTCGCGGCTTTGCGCGTGCCTGCATGAACTATGGCCTGCAGCGCGGCTATCCTGTGTATCTGTCGACCAAGAACACAATCATGAAAGCCTATGACGGCAAATTCAAAGATGTGTTTCAGGACGTGTTTGAAAAAGAATTCAGCGATAAATTCAAGGCTGCGAATATCACATATGAACATCGTTTGATCGATGACATGGTGGCAGCCGCCCTGAAATGGGAAGGCGGCTTTGTCTGGGCGTGCAAAAACTATGACGGTGACGTGCAGTCCGACAGTGTCGCGCAGGGCTTTGGCTCGCTGGGGCTGATGACGTCTGTTTTGCTAACGCCTGACGGTAAAACAGTGGAAACCGAAGCCGCGCATGGCACGGTCACGCGCCATTATCGCCAGCATCAAGAGGGCAAGCCCACATCGACCAACCCGATTGCTTCCATCTTTGCATGGACGCGTGGCCTGAAATATCGCGGCCAGTTCGATAACACGCTGGATGTGGTTAATTTTGCCGAAACGCTGGAACAGGTTTGTATTTCGACGGTTGAAAACGGCCAGATGACAAAAGACCTTGCGCTTTTGGTTGGCGATGGCCAAAAGCACCTGACGACGGAAGAATTTATGAGCGCCCTGATCGCCAACCTTGAAACGGCGATGAAGAAAGCGGCATGATGCGTCTGGCCTTGTGTCTGCTGGCGCTGCTTTGTGCCGCGCCGGCGCAGGCGGCGTCTTTTTATGCGGGGGCAGATGATCCCTATGCGCTGGTGCGCGCAGAAAAAATATCCATCACCTTCGCGCCGAAAAAGCGCCCGCTGGATTTGCGCGTGTCGTGGCCGGTTGGCCCCAAGGCTCTTCCTGTTATTGTTTTTTCGCATGGCGCTTTCGGCAGCCGCGAGAGGTATGACCCGCTGGTTTCGTATTGGGTGCGGCACGGTTACGCCGTGATCCAGACGACACATAGCGATTCCATGAAAAAAGGCACGCTGCCTTTTATCCGCAATCCCTTGGTTTTCCGTGAATGGCATATCCGCCCTGAGGAAATATCCTATGTTCTAACGCATCTGGATGATATTGCTGCGGCCCTTCCTGATTTACCTGATATGGATCGGGACCGTATCGCCGTTGCGGGCCATTCCTATGGCGCGCATACGGTGATGCTTTTGGCAGGCGTAACGGCGCAGCCAAAGGGAAAAGAACGCCGCAGTTTTTTTGATGTCAGGCCCAAGGCCTATGTGATGATTTCTCCGCAGGGGACGGGCGGCATTTTTGATGCGCAGTCGTTCAAAACGATACGTGGCCCTGCACTGTTTGTTACGGGCAGCAACGATACGGTGCCGGGTAGGAAGGATGTGACGCCCGAATCGCGTTTGGAGCCTTTCTTATTGTCGGCGCCGGAACAAAAATACCTGTTTTTTATTCAGGACGCGCATCATGATTTTGGCGGTATTTCCGGTGCGCGGTATCGGGGCATGGGGCCTAAAGATCCCGCTGCCATGAATATGGTGCGGCAGATTACACTGGCGTTTTTTGATGCGGCGCTCAAAAACAGCCCTGCGGCGCGTGATCTCCTTGAAAACGGGGATGTGGGGGCAACAACGGCGGGGCGGGCTGTGTTGTCGCGGCGTTAAGGCCTTATTTATGCCATAATAGCAAACACGGATTATTCACTTTTTTCACGCATAATAACTGCGGGGAGGCATGGATGTCCGAATCTGAGCGTCGAAAACCGGAAGAGATTGTAACGCTGCGTGACAGCGTTTTGGGTGAAATGCATCAAGGCCAGATGTATACCGAAACGGAATATACGCTCATATCGACAACATCGTCCGTGCCGCTTTTTATATTAACATTGGTGCCGCCATTTTGGTCTGGAGCCTTTATGCCGTGGTGCGGATGCTGGAGCCGACCGAACGTTCGATTCTCTGGGCGTTGATGTGGTTTTTTGTGTTCGGCCTTATTTATGGCATGTTTGCGCTTTTGCTTTTGACCTATGCGCGGTTTACGGAGCGCAAGGAAATTATTGAAGCGCTCACGCCCAATCGGCGTTACGAATGGCACCAGTCGTATAAACAAGCCATTTCAGAGGAGCAAATGCGGGAAGAGGCGCGGGATGCCAGCCGCGCACCGCCTATACCGGCCGGTATCGGGCGTTCTTACCTGCGTCATACCGTTTTTCTGGTTTTATGCTCGATGGTGTGCTGTGTTTTGGGACTTGTTTATTTCTGGAAAACAATGATGTAAACATTTAGGAAAATGCAAGATGAAATACACGAAAAATTCACATTTATCTCTTAAAATACAGGAAGCAGGAAGGTTTTGATGAACGACATTTATG
>JAPPOU010000129.1:0-37455 GCA_028817795.1 Alphaproteobacteria bacterium | reverse complement strand
TCAAAATACAGGGGATATTCAGGGCCAGCGCGGTTCGCCCATGGGGCAGATGCGCTATGGCGCGATGGATGCGCGCAAGCCGCACCCCGCCCAAATGTTTTTTATCAAGGCGTTTTTGGCATTGAACTTTGGCACCCTGTTTTTGTTGTGGGTGGCCTATCGCATGATGGATTTGTTCCCGCCGCATGAAAAGCCGATCATGACTTTGATTGGCGGTTTCTTTTTTATGGGTGGCATTATCGCGATCATTGGTGCCTTTGTGCACAAATACGCCGCGTTCATTGAAACGCAGGCCGTGACCAAGGCGCTGACGCAAAAAGCCAGCTATGAATGGCACAGCAATTACAGCACCGAAGACGTTGATGAAGAAGAGCTAAAAAAAGTCGCCAAAAAACGGCAGGAAGTTGTTGTGCCTGTCGATGCGGGCGGAAAATACTTCAAGCTGGCATCGCTGGTGCTGGCGATATCCTTTATGGTCTGGCTCTTGGGCATTCGCGCACTTTTGGCGAACGGTATTTAGGGCCTGACCCTAAACAACTTTACCGCAATTCTGCTTCCACGGCTGCCGTGATGTTCATCATTTCGGTGACGCCGCCTTTAATGACGCCGTCGACGTTGCCATAGAGGCGTCCGCCCGCGTCCATGCTGTAAAACTCAGGTGAATAGCCAAAAAGCCCGGATACTTCGTCAAAGGTGCAGCTAAAGTTCTTTTCTTCGATCATGCCACGGTTCTTTGTGAGATAGGCACGGATTTTGACGGTGCGCAGTTTCGATCCTGTTTGTGATTTACTGGATTCAAAAGTTTTTTCCTGCAGGTCAATGCTGTCATCCGGCCCGTGCACGGTTTTTAAAGCGGCAAGACAGGCGTTCAAAATTTTCTGGTCAGCCTGTTGGCGGTTCGGCCCGCAGGCGGTGAGTGCCAGAACGGGAACAAGAACAAGCATGAGCGGCAATATATGTTTTTTCATTAGAAAATCCTCCTCATAAACAGGGGAATGTTAGCAGATACGGTTCTTATCCCCCAAATATTTTGTAACAGGGGCACTTTCAGGTGCGTTCAGGGTGATGTTTGGCGTGATCTGGTGGCGGAACCATGTGGTTTGCCGCTTTGCATAGTTGCGCGTGCGCTGCTGCGCCTTTGTGGTGGCATCTTCAAGGCTGTGCGTGCCGTTTAAGTAGCCGCAAAACTCTGTATATCCAAGGGCGTTTTCCAGCGGGCTGTTTTCAAAGCCCTGCTTCATAAAATGCTCTGTTTCTTCGATGGCACCGTTTTTGGCCATGTGTTCAAAACGGGCATCGCAACGCGCATATAAATCTGCGCGGGGCGGTAAAAGCGTGATGGTTGTAAACGACAGGTGCGGCGGGGGCGGCGTTGCGGGCATATCCTGCCATACGGCAAGGCTTTGGCCCGTCGCATCCAAAACCTCCCATGCGCGGATCAGTCTTTGCGTATTGCCGGGGTCCAGCTTTGCGGCCATCACAGGGTCACGCTGCGCCAGTTTTTCATGAAAGGCGATGTTGCCGATATCCGCCATCAATGTGGTTGCAGCTTTGCGGATATCTTCGGGCACATCGGGGATGGGGCTGATACCTTCGACCAGCGTCTTGATATAAAACCCCGTGCCGCCCGCGACAATAGGGGTTTTGTTTTGCGCCAGTGCAGCGTCGATGTCTTTTAAAGCCATATCGCGCCATGCGGCGGCATGGCATTTCTCATCCGGCTTTAAAGCGCCGTAAAGCGTGTGCGGCACGGCGGTTTTGTCATCTGTAGATGGTTGTGCCGTTAAAATATGCAGGCCATCGTAAAGCTGCATGGAATCGGCATTGATGACAACGCCGCCCAGCTCTTGCGCCAAATCAAGCGCCAGCCCCGATTTCCCGCTGGCCGTGGGGCCGCCGATGATGATAACGGTTTTAGTTGATGGCGCGGACTTCATTGACTTCCGGGATAAAGTGCTTCAACAGGTTTTCAATGCCGTTTTTCAGCGTGACGGTCGATGACGGGCAGCCCGCGCAGGCGCCGCGCATTTGCAGCAAAACAACGCCGTTTTCAAAGCCGTGAAAAACAATATCGCCGCCATCTGCCGCCACAGCGGGGCGAATGCGGGTATCAAGGATTTCCTTGATTTGCTTCACAACGTCATCGTCATCATCTGATGCTGTATGTGCGTCTTGCGCAATGTGTTCATCAGCCATCACAGGCTGGCCGGTGGCAAAATGCTCGACCAATGCGCCCATCACTTCGGTTTTCAGGGTGTTCCAGTCTGTTTGTTCGTCTTTGGTAACGGTTACGAAATCGGTTGTAAAAAACACGCCTGTTATGCCGGTGATCGCGAACAGCTTTTGCGCCAGCGGCGAGGCGTCCGTGCCGTCGCCGGATGTAAATTCTGCTGTACCGCGCAGCATCACCTCGCACCCCGGAATAAATTTCAGGCTTAAGGGGTTTGGGGTTTGTTCGGTCTGGATAAACATGGCAGGTCCTTTTTTGTTACGGTACGCCCTTTGACGTGGAGTATTCAAAGTGGAGAGCTTCGCCGGGAAAGACACGTGGGTGGATGGCGTGCGCAGCCTGCGCGGCTTCGGCAAAACCTGTGAGGATCAGCTTAAGCTTGTCGGGATAGGTTGCGATATCCCCCACGGCAAAAACGCCCTCTATATTTGTTTGCGATGTGCGCTGCGATACGGGGATGTGGTAATGTTCCACCCCTAGCCCCCATTCGGCAATCGGCCCCAGTTGCGGCGTTAGGCCAAAGAAAGGGAGCAGCGTATCGGCATCCAGCATCCTTTTGTTGCCGTCAAGGTCTGAAACTTCAATGCGGCTCAGCTGCCCTGCTTCACCGTGCAGGGCATGCAACTGTGCGGGAATGACCATCTCAACCTTTCCCGTTGCGGCAATGTCTTTCAGGCGGGCGACAGATTCCGGCGCGGCGCGGAATTTATCGCGGCGGTGGATGAAATAAACTTTTTCCGCAACCTCTGCCAATGACAAGGCCCAGTCGACGGCGGAATCCCCGCCACCGGCAATCGCGATTTTTTTGCCGCGAAAATCTTCGCGCCTTTTCACCATGTAGAAAACGGATGTGCCTTCGAAATCCTCCAGCCCGTCCAGTGGCGGCTTGTTGGGGCCGAACGCGCCTGCGCCGCCCGCGATAATGACGGCGGCACAATCAATTTCCACGCCCTTGGCCGTCGCCACGGTAAAGCGGTCATCCGCCCGTTTTTCAAGGCCTGTTGCCTGATGGTTCAGGTGGTAAACGGGATCAAAAGGCGCGGCCTGTTTTTCAAGGCGTGTAATCAGGTCACCCGCCATGACCTCAGGGAAGCCCGGAATGTCGTAAATGGGTTTTTCGGGGTAGAGCGCCGCGCACTGCCCGCCGATCTCTTCCAGGCTGTCGACCACGTGGCATTTCATTTTCAGCATGCCGCATTCAAAAATGGCGAAGAGGCCCACAGGCCCCGCGCCGATAATCACGACATCTGTCGAATATGCGTGTTCTACTTTCATGGAAACCGAATATAATGCATTCATGAGAAAAATCATCCCGAATGAAGCCGCAATGGCCGATTTTGCCGCTGAAATCGCGCCCATATTGCAAAAAGGCGATGTCGTGACCCTGATGGGCGATCTGGGGGCGGGGAAAACGGCCTTTTGCCGGGCGCTGGTCAATGCGCTGTCGCCCGAACCCGTCGATGTGCCCAGCCCCACCTTTACGCTGGTGCAGGTCTATGATCTGCCGGGTCTGTCGTTATGGCATTTTGACTTGTACAGGCTGGAAGAAAAGGAGGGAGACATTCTGGAATTAGGCTGGGACGATGCCCGCCGTTTCGGGGCTGCACTGGTCGAATGGCCCGACCGTTTGGGTAGCCTTTTGCCCAAAGACAGGCTAGAAATAAATATTGCTTTTGAAGATGATTCTGAAAATGTACGTATCGTGGAGCTTGCGCCCAAGGGCCGGATGGCAGAGCGTGTGAAAGAGGTAATTGCATGACCACACCCAAAAAAGCTTTCGTCCTTGCCGCCGGTTTTGGCACGCGGATGCGGCCGTTAACGGATAACTGCCCCAAGCCGTTGTTGGAGGTGGCGGGGCAAACGATGTTGGATCGTGCATTGGATGCACTGGCGGCGGTAGGCGTCGAAGAGGTGATTGTGAATGCGCATTACCTTGGTCACATGATCGAAGACGCATTGAAAGGCAGAAAAACGCCGCGCATTACCGTTGTGCACGAAGATGAAATCCTTGATACGGGGGGCGGTGTTGCCGCGCAGCTTTCGTTTTTTGGTGATGAGCCTTTTTATGTTTTAAATGCCGATGTCTTGTGGACCGATGATGCCGCGCCCGCGCTCAGCCGCCTTGCGGATGCATGGGACGGGACGAAAATGGACCTGTTATTCCTTGTGCAGGATGTCGCGGCCATTCTGGGCTGGGAGAGGGGCGGCGATTATTTTGTGGAAGAGGATAAGGATTGCGCTGCCGCCGTTTTTCAAAGCTGCGCTGAAAAACCCGCCAATACCGTTTTTATGGGCCCGCGCATTGTGCATCCGCGCTTGTTCAAAGATGCACCTTCCGGCACGTTTTCATTCCTTGATCTGTTCCACAAGGCGGAAGCGGCAGGGCGGCTTTATGCGTTGCGCCATAAAGGGGCCTGGCACCATGTGGGTACGCCCAAGGATTTTGAAGAAACCAACCGCATTCTTTCCGCGCCGCCGGCAAAGAAACACGCCATGTAAATGCCTGCATTAAAAGACACACCGCTTGTATACAACATCCCCGCCGGGCAGTCGTTTGCCGATGCGCTGGCGCGGGGCGTGTGGGAAATGGCAAAGGGCGATCCTTTGGCATTGGGGGGTTACACGGTTCTTTTGCCATCACGCCGCGCGTGTCGTACATTGCGCGAAGCGTTTTTGCGTTTATCAGGCGGTAAGGGCGCTGTATTGCCGCGCATGCAGCCCATTGGCGATGTCGAGGCGGATGAAGTCACGTTGTTGCTTTCTGCCGATGCGGAAGCGCCGGATATTCCGCCTGCGGTCTCGCGGTTGCAAAGGCAGCTTTTACTGGCCCGCGCTATCATGCAAAAAGACAAAACCCAGTCGTTCGACCAAGCCGCTGCGCTGGCGCTAGAACTGGGGCGGTTTTTGGATGAGGTGCAGACGGAAGGTTTATCGTTCGATGGCCTGAAAGATATCGTGCCCGAACGCTTTGCCGACCACTGGCAGGAAACCCTGACATTTCTGCGCGTATTAACCGATGTCTGGCCGGGTGTTCTGGAATCACGTGGCGTGATTGATTATGCAGCGCGGCGCAACATGCTTTTGGATGCGCAAAAAAAAGCATGGGAATTGCATCCGCCCCAAAACCCCGTGATTGCGGCGGGATCAACGGGCACGGTTCCGGCAGCGGCGGAATTGCTGTCACTGGTGGCGCGTCTGCCGCAGGGCATGTTGGTGCTGCCGGGCATGGATGCGCAACTCGATGAGATCAGTTGGGACATGGCAGGGCCGGAGCATCCGCAATATAACATCAAACAGCTTTTGGCGCGTATCGGCATTGACCGGGACGCTGTTGCGGATTGGCCTGTTGAGGATGCGCTGCCTGTGAATACGGCGCGGGTGCGGCTTTTATCGGAAGCGATGCGCCCCCCCGCCACCACGGAAAAATGGCGCGATCTGACGCCGGATGATATCCCTCCGCAGGCGCTGGAAGGTTTCATCCGCATTGATTGCGATACGGCGCAGGAAGAAGCCGACGTGATTGCCCTGATATTGCGCGAAACGCTGGAGGAAAAAGGAAAGACGGCCGCGCTGATTACGCCGGACCGCCGTTTGGCCCGCCGCGTGTCAATGGCTCTTAAGCGCTGGGGTATAGATATTGACGATACGGGTGGACAGCCCTTAACGGAAACGCCCGCAGGCGCATGGCTGATGCTGGGCGCGGAAGCGGCAGAGCAAAATCTTGCACCTGTGCAGCTTTTGTCTCTTTTAAAACATCCTGTGATGGCGGCGGGATTGCCGCCTGCGGAACATGCGGAAATGGTATCCATGCTCGACAGGCTGGTGCTGCGCGGCCCGCGCCCTTCGCCCGGCTTTGCAGGGTTGCGTGACGGTATCGCGCTTTTGGCGGATAAAGCACCGGATACGGCGCAAAAGCTTTCTGCGTGGTGTGAAAGCGTATCTGCCATTGTCTCGCCTTTTGCAGAGCTGATGCAAAATCAGGAAACAGCAGATTTCCGTGCATTGGTCACAGCGCATATTCATATGGCGGAAAATCTGGCGAATGCACCGGGCGCAACGGGCGCAGAACGGCTTTGGACAGGTGAAGCGGGTGAAGCCGCAACGCGGTTTTTCGCAGAGCTTTTAGAAGCTGCCAACGATGTGCCGCCATTGGCGCGGGATAGCTATGTCGCGCTGGTGCGCACGCTGTTAAAGGGGGTTACCGTGCGCCCGCGTTACGGCACGCACCCGCGCCTTTCTATTCTGGGGCAGGTGGAGGCGCGGCTTTATAGTGCCGATCTTGTTATTCTGGGTGGCTTGAACGAAGGCACATGGCCCGCAAAGCCTGCGGAAGACCCATGGATGTCGCGCCCTATGCGCCGTGATTTCGGCCTGCCGCCGCCGGAACGCGGTATCTGCCTTGACGCGCATGATTTTGTGCAGGCGGCCTCCGCCCCTGAGGTCATTGTGACCCGTGCCAAGAAAGTGGATGGCAGTCCCGCTGTGCCTGCGCGTTGGCTTCTCAGGATGGAGACAGTATTGCAGGCGGCAGGCATTGACATGAACGATGTGGCGGCAAAGCGGTACAGGCAATGGGCGCGTGATCTTGATGCGCCGGACGGCCCGCCCGTGCCGCCGCCGCGCCCTGCGCCTTGCCCACCCGTTCATGCGCGTCCGCGCGAAATGCGCGTCACACGCGTGGAGGCCTGGGTGCGTGACCCTTACCAGATATACGCGCAATATGTTCTGGGTCTGGATGCGCTGGACCCTGTCGATGCCGACCCCGGCGGGGCAGAGCGCGGCACATTTGTGCACAAGGCCTTGGAAGATTTTGTGCGCGCATACCCCGAAGCTTTGCCCGATGATGCCGTGGAAAAACTTTTGCAATTTGGCCGTGATGCTTTGGATGATATGCGCGTGCCCGATGAAGTTGCGGCATTCTGGTGGCCGCGGTTCATGCGCATTGCCGATGGTTTTGTGGAGCAGGAACGGGCATGGCGGCAGACCGCTTTGCCTGTGGCGCTGGAACGGCGCGGCAAATGGGTTTTTGATGCGAAAGGCGGCCTGTTTACACTGACCGGCACGGCCGATCGCATTGACCGCGCCAAATCAGACGGCAGCTATGTGATTATTGATTATAAAACCGGCGCGGCGCCAACAAAGACCGAGGTGCGCAATGGTCTATCGCCGCAATTGCCCTTGGAATCCCTGATGCTGTCACGCGGCGCGTTTGGCGATGATCTTTTGGGCGGCGTATCCGATCTTGTCCACTGGAAGGTCACAGGCAGCGGAAAAAAGCCGGTTGAGCAAATATCCCCTTGCGATGGCAAAGTCACGGCGGAAGATCTGGCGCAGGGTGCGGAAGATGGTTTATTGAACCTGATTACGGCGTTTAATGATGAAACAACGCCTTATTATTCACAGCCCCGCGCCGAAGCCCTGCCGCGTTTTTCTGATTACGATCATCTGGCCCGTGTGCGTGAATGGCGCGTATCCGGCGATGCGGAGGATGCGGCATGACGGCGGGGGAACAGATTATCAGGCAGTCACAGGCGGAAGACAGCCCGTCATTGCGGCAGGCGCGTGCTTCGCACCCTATGGAAAGCCACTGGGTGGGGGCATCAGCAGGAACGGGAAAGACCAAGGTTTTGATCGACCGCCTTTTGCGCCTGATGCTGCCGCGCCCCGGCATGGATGCAGCCAGTGCAACGCTCCCCGGCCGTATTTTGTGCCTGACGTTTACGCGCACGGCAGCGGCGGAAATGTCGGCGCGGATTTATGAATCTTTAAGCCACTGGTCCGTCATGGATGATGCAGGGCTGGATGATGCCTTGTCTTCGCTGTGCGGCCATGCGCCCGATGACGTGATGCGAAGGCAGGCGCGGCAATTGTTTGCCCGTGTGCTGGATACGCCGGGCGGCCTGAAGATCATGACCATACATTCATTTTGCCAGTCCGTTTTAAAAAGGTTTCCGCTGGAAGCAGGGCTTGCCCCGCACTTTGATTTGATTGATGAACAAAGCGCGATGGAATATTTAACGCGCTGCCTGCATGACATTACGGCGGAAGCCCGCATTCAGCCGGACGGCACGCTGGCCGCTGCTTTCAGCCGCCTTGCATTGCTGCTGGATTCCGGTGCCATGTCAGACCTGATCGCGCAAATGATGGGGCGGCGGGGCAAGCTGGCGGAAATTTTCGACCACCATGGCGGCGTTGAAGGGATGATTGCGGCTGTTTATGCTGCGCTGGGGGCTGATCCTGCCGTATCGGAAGCGGATATTGTTGCAAAGGCCTGCGATATTTCAGATGCGCATGAAAAAAACCTCTGGCGTGTTCTTGAAGGCTTGTCCGCCGGGTCAACGCGGGATTTGCAAAAAGCAGAGCTGATCCGCCCGTGGCTGGAGGATCAATCCCGTCGCGCAGTATTGTTTGATGCATACAGTGGTGCCTTTTTGAAAGACGGCGGCGATGAAGTTTACAGTGATGCCTATCTGGCCACAAAGGGCGGCGCGCAAAAGGCCTTTCCCGATATTATTGATTTGATGCGCCGCGAGGGCGTGCGGCTTTTGGAGGTGAATGCGCGTATCAAGGCCGTGCGGTTGGCGCAACTGAATGCGGCACTTTTGACAGTGGCGGCGGAAATGATGGCACGGTATGCGCAGTATAAGAAAAATACGGACAAGCTTGATTACGAAGATTTGATTATAAACACCTGCGCCCTTTTATCTGACAGCCGTGCCGTGCAATGGGTCTTGTTCAAGCTGGATGAAGCGATTGACCATATCCTTGTCGATGAAGCGCAGGACACCAGCCCGCAGCAATGGCGTGTGGTACAGGCGATATGCGAGGAATATTTTGCCGGCACAGGGTCAAAAGAAGACCTGCCGCGCACCCTTTTTGTCGTGGGGGATGAAAAACAATCGATCTTTAGCTTTCAAGGGGCGGACCCCGGCGCGTTCGAGCGGATGCGGCGTCATTTTGGCGCCCGCGTTTTGGATGTGCAGGCGGAATGGGAAGTGCATTTGCAGCATTCCTTTCGTTCATCCCGCACGGTGTTGTCTGCGGTCGATTCCGCTTTTGCAGCGGAAGATGTAAAGCGCGGCGTTGTTGCCGATGTGGCGCGTGCGGTCTCCCACCTTGTCCACCGTGACGGGCAGGCGGGGCGGGTTGAATTGTGGCCATTGACAGAGCCTGCCGAAACGGCGGAAAAAGAAGCCTGGCAACTGCCGACGGAGGTTTCGTTTGGTGATGATGCGGCCGCCACGCTCTGCCGCCGTATGGCTGCAACAATCAGGAGCTGGGTTGACGGCGGTGAAATGCTGCCATCAAAAGCGCGGTCCGTGCGCTTTGGCGATATCCTTATTCTTGTCCAGTCGCGGGGCGTTTTTGTGGACAGGCTCTTGCGCGCCATGGCTGAGGAAGACGTGCCTGTTGCGGGGGTGGACCGTATTGTTTTGACAGAGCATATCGCTGTCATGGATATGATCGCAGCGGCGCAATTTTCCTTGCAGCCGAAAGATGATTTGACGTTGGCCACCATTTTAAAATCCCCCTTGGTCGGGCTGGATGAGGATGAACTGTTCACCCTGTGTCATGGGCGTGATGGCAGCTTGTGGCGGCGCGTAAAGGATATGCGGCCCGATATCGCAGCGCACCTGCAAAGCTGGATGAAAAACGCCGCCGTGAAAACGCCGTATGAATTTTTCGCGCAAATTTTAACCTTGCCCTGCCCGGCGGATGATGTGAGCGGTCGCCGCGCGTTTTATGCGCGTCTGGGTGATGACATTCGTGATGCCGTGGACGAGTTTTTGAACCGCTGCCTTTCCTATGAACAAACGCATACGCCATCGGTGCAGGGGTTTATCAGCTGGTTTTTAAAAGGCGATAGCGAGATCAAGCGCGATCAGGAACAGGAAAAGCAGGATCGCGTCCGCATCATGACGGTGCATGGATCAAAGGGGTTGCAAGCGCCCATTGTCTTTATGCCGGATGCATCGAAAATCGGCTATGACGGCACACGCGCTAAGCCGCGTATGCTGTGGCCGCCGGAAATATCTGGCGTGCCGCTGTGGGCGCCGCGCAAGGATATGCACGCGCCTTATTACACAGACTGTCTTGCCGCTGACCGCGCCCAGCAGGATGATGAATACCGCCGCCTTTTATACGTCGGCATGACGCGGGCGGAAGACAGGCTGTATATCTGCGGCTGGAAGCCGAAAAAGAAGCAGGTGCCGGAACACAGTTGGTATCATATCGTCCGCCGTGCGCTGGCAGGTGCGGCGAAAGAGGTTGAAACTGAAGATGGCGCGTTGTTGCGGTTGGAACATCCGCAGACCGTACCACCTAAAACAGAAACAGTGGCGCAAGGGGAAGATACGGCCTTTCGCAAGCCCTTGCCGGACTGGGCGCGGCAAAGGCCGGAAGATGAAGCCTTTCCGCCTGTACCATTGGCGCCGTCACGGCCGGGGCTTGATGAGCCCGCAGCCAAAGGTCCGCTGGCGGCAGCAGATGAAAAACGCTTTCATCGCGGCGTGATTGTGCACCAGATTCTTGAAATCCTGCCGCAATTGCCAGCGGAGAAATGGGGGAATATTTTACAGGCATGGCTGGCGCGCCCGGCGCTGGGTTTAACCGGAAAACAGCAAAAAGAATTTATGGCCGAGATTTTATCCGTCCTGCGACATCCTGATTTTGCACCCATTTTCGGTGCGGGATCAAAAGCGGAAGTGCCGCTGACAGGCATTGCGGGCCGTAACGTGATATCGGGCCAGATGGACCGCGTTTTGGTAACGGATAAAGAGGTTTTGATTGTCGATTACAAAACCAACCGCCCGCCGCCCTTGACGGTTGAAGAAACGCCGCGTGTTTATTTAAAGCAAATGGCGGCATACCGTACCGTTATGGCGGAGATATATCCGGCGCGTGTTGTACGGTGCGCCTTGTTGTGGACGGATTCCCTTGACCTGATGCCCCTGCCAGATACGCTTTTGGACCAAAACGCGCCATAGGATAAGAAATGTTTAAAAAGAAAAAACCCATGATGATGACGCGCAAGAACGGCCTTTACCTGCGCCATGTTGAAGGCAAGGGGCGTGGCTTGTTTTGCACGGAAGATATTCAGGCAGATGACATTATAGAAGTCACGCCCTGTATGATATTCAATGACAGCGCGGAAGACCATGTGGCCGAAACGGTTTTGTCTGACTATGTTTTCAAGGTTAAAAACCTGTCGACAAGTTTGAAAGCCTGGGAAAAGATAGGTGATGGGGAAAAGATCAGCATGCTGGCCATGGGTGCGGCCTCTTATTGCAATCATGCTGTAGACCCGGCTGCCAGTGTTGAACAGGTCGAGGAAAAAAATACCTTGTATGCGGTATTAACAGCTTTGCGCGATATACCGAAAGATTCCGAAATTACCATTCATTACGGCCGGGCATGGATGCTGGTGCATCGTATGCTAGAGCGCCAATGAAAGATTAATGCCCTGAAAAGCATGAAAGTTTCGTTTTTTCTTGCGCATAAGGGGGAAGCCCCTTGACCTTGTGCTGGCATCGTTTAACTTAAAGGGCAGTTCATTGACACATTGTAATATGCACGCGGGCGCGATGGCGTAGGCCTGCATATAAAAAAGAAAGGGCTATTATCATGACCTCTCCCCATATCACCAAAGTGAACAAAGACAATTTTGAAGCCGAAGTCCTGAAGGCCGATAAAGTTGTATTGATCGATTTTTATGCCGATTGGTGCGGCCCGTGCAAGGCCATGGCCCCGACATTGGAAAAGTTTGCCGAAGATAAAAAAGACGATATTAAAGTTGTCAAAATTGATATAGATGAAAGCCCTGAAATTGCTGCTGCCTTTCGCGTGAAGTCCATTCCCATGCTAGTGACGATGAAGGGCGGCAAGGGCTTGATGGGTATGGCAGGCAACGTGCCGCGTCATATCATGGACGATTTTGCCGATAAGTCTTTACAATTGGCCAATCAGGGCCATATCAATGATAATAAGGGTCCTGCGAACAAGAACAGCAACAAAGGCGGCGGACCGCGCCCGTAACATCTGGAATTAAGGAGTGAGCCATGAGCAATGCACAACAGGTAACAGACAGCGAATTTGAAGCCGAGGTTTTAAAGTCAGACAAGCCCGTTCTGGTCGATTTCTGGGCGGAATGGTGTGGCCCCTGCCGCGCCCTTGGCCCCACGCTGGATGCCCTTGCCGATGAAAAAGGCGACAAGATCAAAGTCGTCAAGGTTAACATCGACGAAAACCCCGCAGCGCCCAGCAAATACGGCGTGCGCTCCATCCCCGCCATGTTTATTTTCAAGGGTGGCGAGATTGTGGCGCAGACCGTGGGCGCCATGCCGAAAAGCGATCTGTTCAAATGGGTAGATGAGGCGGTTTAAAGATAACTGGCTGATTACAAACAAGAAAAGCCCGAAGATATACAAATCTTCGGGCTTTTTTGTTGCGCTTTATAAGTTTACGTAATATATTGTAGGGCATGAAATTTATTGCAAGAAATAAGGCACGCCTGAAATGGATGATAACGCCTAAGGCCGAACGTGATGCTCTGATGGAAAAGGCATTGCAGCAAGGAACCTTTGTCGATGACATGGCACCGCTTTTAAAAATGGCGCAGGAGGATGGTGTTGTGATCCGCCCCTCTGCCGCATTGATTGGTACGGGGACAAGTGCAGGATTGTTACCAAAAAATGACGGAACGTTTGAAATCTTGATAAACCCCGAACGCTTGCAAGAGCCGGGTGCGGATTTTTCCATGCTGCACGAACTGTATCACTATGCGCAGTATAAACGTGTAGGTCTGACGGGGGCGGATAAAGAGATGCGCCTGCCAAACCTACGCAAAAAAATGCTTTGGACACGGGTGATCGAGGCAGATGCCTATGCCAGTTGTCAAATGGCGCTTGAGCGCATGGAATATACGGCCAAAACAATAGCGGCTGTACGGGCCAAGGGCTGTGAGATGGCGGGCAAAAAAGAAGGCGAGGAACTAAGCACGGAAGAATTCATGGCCGCTGCCACTGCCTTTAATGCAGAAAGCCGGGAAGAACCTGATTTATATAGCCCGCAGCGCAAGGAAGAACTGTTCAGGAAATATTTAAAAAAATTGGGCAGTTATGACATGGAATGTGTGAACAACCATCTTCAGTGGCAATTGACCCGCCCGCCAACAGATAAAGCGTCGCAAGAATTAGCGATGAGCGTTTCCGATATTCGTAAGGTCTTGCAGGCCGATCTGCAAGGCACGCCATATTTTGAAAGCATGTCTGATAAAGATTTTGAAGCTATGGTGATGCAAGACGTGCACCCGGATTTAAGGGCCGCTGTGGACCTGTCGGAAGAATTTGATGCCGCGACCGGGCCGCAGGAAAAAACAGCGGCCATGTTCCATGCCAAACGTCATGCGTTGCGCGCGCGAATGGATGTAAAGCCGAATTAGGATATGCTTAACCCTTTGGCCCCCAAATCATGATAATCGCGCTGCCTTCTTGCTTGGCATCCAGCTCGACCTTACCGTGCTCTTCAAGATCTGATTTTACGCGGTTGATGATTTCCCAGCCAATTTCCTTGTGCTCGTTCTGGCGGCCACGGAAAAACATCGATATACGCACCTTGTTGCCATCTTCCAAAAAGCGGATGGCGTTGCGGACCTTGACCTGAATGTCATGTTCTTCAATGTTCGGGCGGAACTTGAGCTCTTTTGTCTCAACAATCTTCTGGTTCTTCTTTGCGGCCTGCGCTTTTTTCTGCTGTTCGTAGCGGAACTTGCCGTAGTCGCCGATTTTGCAAACGGGCGGTTCTGCATTGGGGGAAATTTCAATGAGATCAAGCCCGGCATCTTCTGCAGCACGCAGGGCTTCGCGAATGTTTAACACACCGACCATTTCGCCTTCGGCGTCAATGACACGGACTTTTTCGGCACGGATGTCGTTGTTGGTGCGTGGCCCGGTCTCGCGCCGGGGCTGGTTATTAAATCGTGATATGGTGGTTCTCCATTGTTGGTGATACAAAAAATGTGCCCGGCACGGCCATTACCGTGGCGGCGCCGATTCTTCCGCTATTTTACGAATGGCGTCAGAAAGTTCAAGAATTTCCTGATCTTGCGACCCCAAGCGGCGAATGGCGATTTTGCCCTCTTCGGCCTCTCTTTTACCCACAACCCATATCTGGGGCACTTTTTGCAGGCTGTGCTCGCGGATTTTATAGTTAATCTTTTCGTTCCGCAGGTCAATTTCGGCGCGGATGCCTGCGTCTTTTAAGGCTGTCAGTGCCTTTTCGGCATAGCCATCGGCGTCGGACGTGATGGTGGTCACCACGGTCTGTACGGGGGCCAGCCACAGGGGCAGCTTGCCTGCATAGCTTTCGATCAGCATCCCCAGAAAACGCTCGAACGCCCCATAGATGGCGCGGTGGAGCATGACGGGATGGTGCCGTTGGCCGTCTTCGCCGATATAGGTCGCATCAAAGCGCTGCGGCAGGTTGAAGTCAATTTGCAGCGTGGCGCAGGTCCAGCTTCTGCCGATGGAATCGCGGACGTGGAATTCAAATTTGGGGCCGTAAAACGCGCCATCGCCCTCGGCAATTGTATAGTCATAGCCAAGAGCTGTCGCGGCATCCATCAGCGCCTGTTCAGAACGGTCCCAGACATCATCGCTGCCAAGGCGGTGTTCGGGGCGTGTCGCGATTTTCAGGGTAACATCGTCGAAACCAAAATCTTTGTAGGTAGAGACAAACATTTCAAGGAACAGTTTTGATTCCTCGAACATTTGGTCTTCACGGCAAAAGATATGCGCGTCGTCTTGCGTGAATTGTCGCAGGCGCATCAGACCGTGTAGCGCACCGTGTGCTTCGTTCCTGTGGCAGCAGCCAAATTCGGCCATGCGAATAGGCAGGTCGCGATATGATTTGGTGCCCTGCTTGAAAATTTGCACATGCGCCGGGCAATTCATGGGTTTGAGCGCCATGAGTTTTTTTGGCTCTTCCTTAAAAATGGGGCCGTCGTCTTCAATGTTGGGAATAACATCGGGGACCACAAACATATCTTCGCGGAATTTTGCCCAATGGCCGGACGTTTCCCACAGCTTGCTATCCAGCAATTGGGGCGTCTTGACCTCTATATAGCCATAGGCGTCTTGTTTGTTGCGTATGTATTGTTCCAGCACTTTCCAAATGCGAAAGCCTTTGTCATGCCAAAAGACGCAGCCCATGGCTTCTTCTTGAAAATGAAACAAATCCATTTCACGGCCCAAACGGCGGTGGTCGCGTTTTTCCGCTTCCTCCAGCATATGCAGGTGCGCATTCAGTTCTTTTTTATCACGCCATGCCGTGCCGTAAATGCGGTGGAGCATTTCGTTATCAGAATCGCCGCGCCAATAGGCGCCTGCGGTTTTCATCAGTTTAAAAGCCTTGCCGATTTTCCCGGTTGAGGGCAGGTGCGGCCCCCGGCAGAGATCATACCATTTCCCCTGGCGGTAAACGGAGACATCTTCGCCGTCCGGCAGGCCTTCGATAATTTGCGCCTTATATTCCTCGCCCATATCACGGAAATGCTTGATCGCTTCGGCGCGGTCCCAAACCTCGCGGGTAAAGGGTTCGTCGCGGTCGATAATTTCGGCCATTTTCTTTTCGATGGCGGCAAAGTCATCAGTCGTGAATGGCGTTTTGCGGGCAAAGTCATAGTAAAACCCGTTCTCTATATTCGGGCCGATGGTGACTTGCGTGCCGGGGAAGAGTTCTTGCACCGCTTCGGCCAGCACGTGGGCCGTATCGTGGCGGATCAGTTCCAGCGCCTCTTCTGATTTCAGGGTGATAATTTCAATCGCGCCGTCTTCGTAAAGCTCGCGCTTGAGGTCGATCATCTGCCCGTTCAGCTTCACGGCCAGTGCGGCCTTGGCCAACCCCGCCCCGATCGATGCGGCAACATCAAGGCCCGTCACAGGTGTTGGGAAGGTCAAAGCCTTTCCGTCCGGCAGGGTGACGGTGATTTTTTCGGGTGCCTGTTGTGTTGCCATTTTCATTTGTAAGTCCAAAGTTTTAACCGGACATAATCATCGCGGATGGGGCTAAAAAGTCAAGGAAAATCAATAAAAACGCCCCGCCGCAGGCCTGCGGCGGGGCGTTTTTGAAAGCAAAAATGCCTTAAAGGCTGTTACGTGGCCCTTTGCGGCGGCTTTCCAGCCGTTCAACGCGGTCTGAAAGGTTTTCCAGTTTTTGCAAAATGATATCCAGCTTGTCGTTGCCGTTCGCGGCGGTGGGGGCCGGGGTCCTGTTGCTGAAAGCGCCCGTGGCTGAGTGGAATTCCACCATCAGGCGTGATTTGCGGGCGGCTTCGGGATAGCCGGTTGTGCCATTCTCAATGTAGTTGCCGCGATCTTCACGGCTGAGTCTTTTATCGACGCCGCGCTGCAAGGCTTCGACAGCGGCCTCGTCATTACCGAATTTGTTGAGCATATCGATCAGGTCGTTAGACGTACCATCGCGGCCTTGGGTTTCCAAAGCTTTGTAAAAAGCAGATTTAGACATGGGGGCTAGCCTCCTGTTTGGGGGTTACAGTGATTCTTATCACAATCACTGAATATGTCAAGAGGTTGGCGGTAATGCGGCTTCACAGTCTGGGTTTTTTTGTGCGGCGTTTTTTAGGCCGTGCTGTTTTTACTGCCTTTTTTCTGTCCTTACTGTTTTTATCCTGCGCGGCTTCAAAGGCCACGATCAGTCGCGCTTTTTGCGAGATGACAGAGGTATAAGCCGTGTAAATGGGGCGGTCCATGACAGTGATTTCATCAAGGGCGATGATTTGGGCCAGCCCCTTTTTCAGGGCCTTCATGGCTTCAGGATCTTTGCCGTGCTGTTTCAGGCTGTTTTTCAGGTCTTGCACAGAACCGGAAAAGCCGACATTGCGCAGGTTGTCGTTGCGCTGGCGCTGGGCGTTTTGTTCCATCCCTGACAGGTGGGTTTGCAGCATATCCTGCTTGGCCCGCGCTACGGCGTAATCCGTGCTGTATTCGAATTTGGCCAGATGGGCGCTGATACCGCGCTGCATGGCGTCAATGGCTTTGGGGTCTTTGCCGAACTTCAAAATCATGATGCCGAGCTGGCGTTCAGAGCCGGTTTGGGCCGTTTCTTGGATGGCTTTGTAAATTTCTTTGCGATTCATGATGTTTGGTCTCCGTATACGTCTTGTCTGCGCCTGTTTTTAAACACGCTTTTTTAATATGTCAATTAAAAAAGCGTGGCTTGCCTGCCATCTTTGTGTTACATAAAAATACGAGCGCAGGGAGGGCAAGGCGTCATGATCCATTCAGCAGATACAGGCAGCAGGTTGTTTCAGGCTTATGCGAAAACCCGGCATGCGCCGGTGGTCATGCAGGTTTTGCCCGCATTGAACAGCGGCGGGGTTGAGCAAGGCGTGATCGACATCAATGCCGCCATCGTCAAGGCGGGTGGGCATTCCATCGTTGTATCGAACGGCGGCGCGCGCGTGCATGAAATTACGCGGGGCGGGGGCATGCACCTTGAACTGCCCGTACATTCCAAGAACCCCTTTGTCATGATTGCGACCATTCACCGCCTGCGCAAGATGATCCGCGAGATGAACGTTGATATCGTCCATGCTTGTTCCCGCGCCCCGGCGTGGGTGGCGCTGAAAGCTGTTGAGGGTACGGGCGCGCGGTTCATGACCAGCTGCCATGCGGCGCATGGTGTGTCGAACAACTTAAAGCGGCTTTACAATACAGTGATGGGTAAAGGGGAGCGCGTGATTGCCGTGTCGGCCTTTATCGCGGATTATTTGCAGGAACACCTGAACGCAAGCCCGGATGTTATCCGCGTTGTGCACCGTGGCGTTGCCATTGAAAGGTTTCACCCCAATGCTGTCTCCCCTGAGCGTTTGATCCGTTTGTCGCAGGAATACCGCATTCCAGAAGGGGCCTCTGTTATCATGCTGCCCGCGCGATTAACGCGCATCAAGGGGCATATGTTGTTGCTGGATGCGATCCAGCGTTTAAAGCGGCGCGATGTTTTTTGCCTGTTTGTCGGCAGTGATGCGGGCAATGAAAGCTATCGTGCTGAACTGGAGGCCGATATTGCCGCAAAAGACATGGGCGGCATGGTGCGCATTGTGCCGAATTGCCGTGATATGCCGGCGGCTTATATGTTGGCGACCGTTGTGACTTGCCCGTCGATTGTGCCCGAAGGTTTTGGCCGCGTGCCGATCGAGGCACAGGCTATGGGCCGCCCGATTGTGGCGACAGACCATGGCGGCGCACGTGAAACGATTTTGCGCGATGATACGGGCTGGCTTGTGCCGCCGGGTGATGCTGCAGCGCTGGCGGCAGCATTGTCAGATGCGTTGTCGTTGACAGACCGTGAACGCGCCCTGCTGGCAACGCGGGCTATGGGGCATGTGGCGGACCATTTCACAAATAACGGCATGTGCGATGGCACGCTGGATGTTTATGCCGAGCTGTTGAACGCGGGCGCGCCTGCTTTGTCCGCGCCTGAAGACGCCGCGCAGGGCCGTCTTGCGGCATAATGGAACGCATTCTTGTCATTAAGCTTTCCGCTCTTGGGGATTTTGTATTGGCGCTGGGGGCAATGGCGGCCGTGCGCAAGGCGCATGCCGATGCGCATATCACGCTTTTAACCACTGCGCCGTTTGCAGACATGGCAAAGCGCAGCGGCTATTTTGATGATGTTGTTATTGATGCGCGCCCCTTGTTTTATCAGCCCTTCGAATGGGCAAAATTGTACAGGTTTTTAAATCGCGGCGTATTTTCCCGCGTTTATGATCTTCAATTTAATAGCCGTACCGGCATTTATTATCGTTTGTTCCGGCAAAAACCGGAATGGTCCGGTGTTGTTCCGGGGGCGGCGTTGTTCTATGCCAATCCTGATTGGCGCAACATGCATGCCTTTGAACGGCACAAGGACGTTTTGCGCGTTGCGGGCATTGATATGACCATGCCGGATATATCGTGGATGAAAACGGATGTATCACTATTATCACCGGAAAGCCCCTATGTTTTGCTGGTGCCGGGCGGCGCACCGCAACATCCGCAAAAACGCTGGCCTGCCATGAAATACGGTGCATTGGCGCTCAGGTTACAGCGCGATGGTTATAACGTTGCTGTGATCGGCACGACAGCAGAGGCGGACGCGATTGAGAAAATAAAACGTTCCTGCCCCGGCGTTGCCGATTTATCGGGGCGTACATCGCTTTACGATATTGCCTCGTTGGCCATGGGCGCTGCGGGTGCCGTGGGGAATGATACGGGGCCGACGCATTTGATTGCCATGGCAGGTTGCCCTACGGTGGCCCTGTTTTCCGGCCAGACCCGGCCAGAACTTTCAGCTCCTGTCGGAACAGTAGGGGTGGTACAGGCAGATGATTTGCATGATGCCAGCGTGAAGGATGTTGCCGGTGTCTTTGATAGTTTGATGGAAAAGGGTAAGAACGCGAAGGCGGCGCAAGCTTAGATTAACCTTGAAAGCTTTTTTAAGGCTTATTCGGCGCTTTGCTTAAAATCCAGTCTCCCAGGCAGCGCGGCAACGCGGCCAAGAACATGACAAGCATGCGCATCCTGAACGGGAACGCGATAACAGCTTTGTTCTTTTCAATCCCGGAGATGATAATGTCGGCGGCGTCAACCACGTCCATTAAGAATGGCATTTTAAACGTATTCACATCTGTCAGGGGTGTCCGGATAAAGCCGGGGCAGATGGTGCTGACGTTGACGCCTTCTTTGGCTAATAAGGGCCGCAAGGCTTCGCCCAGTGCGCGTACGGCGTTTTTGGATACGCTATAGGCGGGCGCGTTCGGCATGCCGCGAAACCCGGCCATGGACGACATGAGCACGATATGCCCGCTTTTTCTTTTCTTCATACGGGGGATGAGGGGGAAAACGGTATTCAGCGTGCCGTCAAGGTTGATCGCCATGATCGTGCGAAAGAGGCTGTCATCTTCCTTGTCCAGCCCGCCGGAAATACCGGCATTGGCAATCACCAGATCAATGGGGTGGGCGTCGTCCCATGTGGCAACCTGTGCTGCAAAGGCGTCTTTTTCCGTGACGCAGGTGGTGCAGGTCTCGACATCTGCCCCCTTGTCGCGGCAGGCGGCGGCGACGGCTTCGGTGCGTTCGGCATTGCGGCCTGTGAGCAGCAGGGTTACGCCTGTGCTTGCATAGCCCTTGGCCAGTTCAGCGCCGATGCCGCTGGAAGCGCCTGTGATAAGAATCGTCTTTTTTATTGCCATAACATAATTCCTGTCTTGTGCAGGGAGGGGGGAACGGGATATATAAAGACTTCTTTACTCTCTGGATTCAAGAATGGCAAGAATGGCGGCATCGGCAGCAGAACCTGAAGCATACCCGGAAACGGCGCAAAAGCGGCGGGGCATCATGCTGGTGCTGGCATCGCCGCCCGGCGGGGGCAAGACGACGGTATCGCACGCCCTGCGCGATTCAGACACTGACATGATGATTTCCGTTTCCGCCACAACGCGGGCAATGCGCCCCGGCGAGGTGGATGGAGAGCATTACCATTTCGTAACGCGTGAGCAGTTCCAAAAAATGATCGATGACGGCGAGATGATGGAATACGCCCTTGTCTATAACGATTATATGTACGGTACCCCGCGCAAAAAGGTGGAAGAGCAACTCTCTGCCGGGCGGGACGTGATTTTTGATATCGATTGGCAGGGAATGCGCAGCCTTTCGGATATGGCGCCCGAAGATGTCGTGACCGTATATTTACTGCCCCCCAGCTGGGGCGCCCTTGAGGATCGCTTGCGCGCGCGGGCGCAAGACAGCAGGGAAGAAATTTCCCGCCGCTTGAACAAGGCGCAGGAGGAAATATCCCATTACAGCGAGTTTCAATACGTTGTCATCAACAATGATCTGGATGAAACAATCGACAGGGTCCGCGCTATTGTGACGGCCGAGCGGCAAAAACGCCTGCGCCAGCCCGATATCGACAGTTTTGTTGAAACGCTGAAACCGGACTGACTTTTTTTACAGCGCCTTTGCCAACCGCAAGAAACCGTCAACGTCGATCTCTTCCGCCCGCGCTGTCGGGGGGATGTTTGCTTTTTCAAGCAATGATTCTGTGTCACTGCCGAGCGTCTTCAGGCTTTGCCGCAGCATTTTCCGGCGCTGGCCAAAGGCGGCGGCGGTGACTTTCTCAAGGGTTTCAAACGCGATACTGCTTTCTCTGTCTATGCGCGGCGTGAAGTGGACAACGCTGGAGGTGACTTTTGGTGGTGGTGTGAAAGCAGATGGCGGTAAATCAAATTTCTTTCCGACAATGCAGCGCCATTGCGCGATGACAGATAGGCGACCATAGGCGCCGGTGCCGGGTTTGGCGCAAATGCGCTGGGCAACTTCTTTTTGAAACATCAGTGTCATGCTGTCAAAAAGATGCACGTTTTTCAGCCAGCCGATCAATAGGGGTGTTGCGATGTTATAGGGCAGGTTCGCAATAAGGGCGCGGGGCGCAGGGCACAGCGTTTCAAAATCTGCCGCCATTGCGTCTTCCGCGTGCACGGTCAGGCGCCCTTCGGCGGCCATGATAAGGCTTTGCAAAGCTTCAACGCAACGGTCATCGCGTTCGATGGCATGGATGTGTGCGGCATCTGAGGCCACAAGTGCGCGCGTCAGCCCGCCGGGGCCGGGGCCGATTTCAATGACGTTTTTGCCAGCAAGATCGCCAGCGGCGCGGGCAATCTTTGCCGTGAGGTTGAGGTTTAAAAGAAAGTTCTGGCCCAGCGATTTTTTGGCGGCCAGCCCGTGAAGGGCGATGATGTCACGTAAAGGGGGGAGGGTGCTTAACGGCATCGTTGCTGTGGTACGGGTGGGTAAAACTCTTCTGCCGACAATGCCTTGTCACCATCTTTATCATTCTCGGTGAAGCGCGTTTTTACGTTTTGCAAAAAGGCGCTTTTGTACGGCTCCGGCATGTTTTTTGCCGCGTTTCCCGCGCCTGTCATGTATTCATCGTGCGATACGCTGTTGTCATTGTTCGTATCTGCGGCAGCGAACATGCTGGCCAGCTCTTCATCTTGGATCAGGCAGGCATTTGCAGGTGCAGACAGAAAAAGGAAGATCGCAGCCACCAAAAGTGCAGATGTTTTCATTTTATATCCTTTTGTCGACAAAGGCTTCGGCCCTGAGGTCGCGGAGATACTTTTCCTGCATGCGCTCAAGCCGTTGCATGCCAAGCTTGTTGGCAACATCTTCCCGCGCCGCTTCGTTGCCGGTTGTGGGCAGGGGCGGGGTGTAATCATCGTCGCTTGTGGCGGCTGTTGTTGTGGTTTCCGTTTTATCGCAGACCATCACGATAAAGACGCCATCGGGGCTGCGAATGGGCTTTGATATCTCCCCCACAGTCAAGGGCGCGATGGCGGTGCGGACGTCTGGTGCCAGTGCTGATAGGGCGATATGGCCCAGATCACCTGTTGCGGGTGACGTGAAGTCCTTTGCGCGGGCATCCATTGCAGCACAGGACGTGATTTCTTTTCTTAAAGATTCGGCGCGCATGACCTTGGCATTGACGACGGGCTGTGGTTCGTCCGCTGCCGCCGGGATCATGATTTGTTTCAGGTGCACGGTCGTTTCTTTTTGGGCGCTGTTATTTTTTGGCGGCGGCGTGGCGGCGGCCAGCGTTGCCGCTGCAGGTTTTTGAATTTCACGCAAGAACAAGATGTGATAGCCGTTCCCCGACCGCAGGGGCGGGCTGATCTGCCCCGGCTTCATTTTATGCACGGCTGCAGCCAGTGCGGGGGCCATTTGCTCTGTTTGCATCCAGCCGAGATCACCGCCGTTTGCGGCGCCGGGCGCTTGTGAAAATTCGCGCGCGATATTGGAAAAAGGCGCGCCGCGTGAAATTTGGCTGACCAGTTTTTCAGCTTCGCGCCGGACATCTGCCTCTTGCGCGGGCGTCGGCACGTCCAGAAAGATTTCGGCCAGCAGGTAATGCGGCTTATCTTTGTCGCGGGCGATATCTGCCATGGCGCTGTCGATTTCCGTTTCCGAGATATTGATTTGCGGGCGGAGCTTGCGGCGCACGACTTGCGCCCATGCAATTTCGGCGCGGATCTGGTCATAGAGCGTTTCAATCTGGACGCCGCTTGATGTCAGGCGGCTGCGGAATGCATCGGCGGGCATATTGTTTTGGCGGGCAATTTGGGCAAAGGCATCGCGCATTTGCCCTTCTTCGACAACGATGCCAAGCGTGCGGGCTTCTTGCACCTGCAATTTTTCATCAATCAGGCGGCTTAAGACCTGTTGTTCCATTTGCTTGCGGGCGTCGGCGGGCGGTTTTGAGTCTGCACCGGCAATGTAAAGTTTCACCCTGTTATCGACATCGGCCAGCGTGATGATTTCGTCATTGACGACAGCGGCAATGCCGATACGGGCATCCCGCGCCGCGTCGGCGGGAGATGCGCACAAGACAAGAGTCAGAACCAGAAAAATACGAATATATGTCATGGCGATAAGCTACACTGCAGGGCTGTGGAAATCAAGATCGTTATGTAACGCTGCTATTTTAACGTGCTTCCAGTGTGTAAAGGAACATATAGCCGCCTGACCAGGCCTCCATGCATTGAATGCCTTCGCCGGGGTAGGTTGTGATACCCCCGCCCGCAAAGCCGTCGGCATCTAACTGCAAGGGCAAGGATAGGCCAAGTTCGGTATTGATCGCTTCGCAGACTTCTTGTCTGAGGCCATAGATACGAACCATGATTTCCCCTGTCCCTGTGCCAACGCCGCTGATGACTCTGTTGGCCCCGTCATCGTGCAGTTCCCACGGACGGTCTGCTGATGTGGCGGTCAGGCTGGAATTGGGGGTTGATGGAAACGCCGCCGCGCCACCTTCCGGTGCCCAAAGGCAATCGTGCCCGGTTGTGCAGGGTGTTTCCGTGCCCGTGCCATTGGGGTAGCATGTGCTGTCCGCATCGCCGGATGGGCAAAGCAGGATTTCTGTTGAACTGTACCCTTTGGCACGCATGCGGTTGTAGGCTTGTTTGACAGCCGTGCCGTTCATGATGACTTCGCGTGCCGCGAGTTGCAGTTTTTCAACGTCTGCGCCGCGCATGGTTTCGCTTGTATTGCTCATAAGCGTATGTGTCAAGAAGGCGAACAGGCTGACGGCGATCAGGATAATGAAAAGGATGTTGCCTTTTGCATGGGGGCGGGTGGAACGATGTGTTTTTACAGGCATCAATGTTTCGCGATCTATAAGGCGTTTTCTTATATTCTGATACTAAGCACCTTGTCGGATGCGATCAAGACAAAGGCGCGGCGGTGACAAAGTCCTCCACCACTTTTTTACGGCCAGCCTTGTCAAAAGATATATCCAGCTTGTTGCCGTCTGTTGCGATAACCTTGCCATAGCCGAATTTGTCGTGAAAAACCCTGTCGCCTTGCGTAAAGCCACCCGCAGATTCCAAAAGGGATGCGCGATGCGCTGCAGGCTGTTGTTTTTGCCATGTGGCTTTTTGGTATGCGCCCGCCCCGCCGTAAATACCGGTATCGGCGATTTCGTCGATATGGTCTTTGGGCAGCTCTGTGACAAAACGTGAGGGCAGGCAGGTTGTCCAACTGCCATAGATCATGCGGTTGGCGGCAAACGAAATCACTGCTTTTTCTCGCGCCCGCGTGATGCCGACATAGGCAAGGCGGCGTTCTTCCTCCAGCCCCTCCGCACCGTTTTCATCCATGCTGCGCTGGCTGGGGAACAATCCTTCTTCCCACCCCGGTAAAAAGACGTGTTTGAACTCAAGCCCCTTGGCGGCGTGCAGGGTCATGATGGAAACGGTATCCGTGCCAGCGGTTTCGGTGTTTTCCATGACAAGGGAGACATGTTCCAAAAACGTCAGCAGATCGTCAAAGGCGGCCATGCCGTTTACGCATTCTTTCAGGTTTTCCAAACGCCCCGGTGCTTCGGGCGATTTATCGCCCTGCCACATGCCGATATAGCCCGATTCATCAAGAATAAGCTGCGCCAGTTCCGGGTGCGGCATGGAGGAAACAAGTCCGCGCCAGCGGTCAAAATCCTGTATCAGGTTTTTCAGGGTGTCACGCGGCTTTGGTTTCAGCGTATCTGCCATTTGCCGCACGGCAGCGAACATTGAAATACCGTGTGTGCGCGCATGCTGGCGGATAATATCCAGCGTTGCCTTGCCAAGCCCGCGCTTGGGCGTATTAACGATGCGTTCAAAGGCAAGATCGTCATCTGGCTGGATGGTGACGCGCAGATAGGCCAGCGCGTCGCGGATTTCCTGCCGTTCGTAAAAGCGCGGCCCGCCGATGACTTTATAGGGGATGCTTTCGCGGGTGAATTTTTCCTCGAACTCGCGCATTTGGTGCGCGGCGCGGACAAGAATGGCGATTTCTGATAGCGGTGCACTCTTTCTTTGCAGGCTTTCAATATCTTCTGCAACGGCCCGTGCTTCTTGTGGTGCGTCCCAAACGCCGCGCACGGTGACTTTTTCACCATCCCCCGCCGCGCTCCAGAGTTCTTTGCCAAGGCGACCGGTGTTGTTTGCGATCACGCCGTTGGCGGCGGCGAGGATATTTTGCGTGGAGCGATAGTTTTGTTCAAGGCGTATAATTTGTGCCCCCTCAAAATCTTTTTCAAACTTTAAAATATTGCCGATTTCCGCGCCGCGCCAGCCGTAAATAGATTGGTCGTCGTCGCCAACGCAGCAGATGTTCTTGTGTTTTTGCGCCATTAGCCGCAGCCACATGTATTGCGCCGTATTTGTGTCTTGATATTCATCGACAAGGATATATTTAAAACGGTCTTGGTAATCTTGAAGGATGTGCGCGTTTTTAGGATCGCGGAAGATGGTCAACATATGCAGTAGTAAATCGCCAAAGTCACAGGCATTCAGGGTCGCAAGCCGTTTTTGATAGGCGCTGTAAATTTGCAAAAGCTTTCCATCGGCCATATCGCCGCCGCTGCCTGCGGGCACGGCTTCAGGGGCTTGCCCTTTGTCTTTCCATTTTTGTATGGCGCCCAGCAAAGTGCGCGGCGGCCAGCGCTTGGTGTCGATATTGAATTCTGCGCAGAGTTGCTTGATAAGCCGCGCTTGATCGTCGTCATCAAGAATGGTGAAATTGCTTTTCAGGTCCACGCATTCCGCGTGTTGCCGCAACATCCGGGCGGCAAGGGCGTGAAACGTGCCCAGCCACCAGCCTTCCACAGGTTGCCCGCCCATTGCGCTTGAAACGCGGGTTTTCATTTCCAGCGCTGCCTTATTGGTAAAGGTGACGGCCAGCACCTGTGATGGCCATGCCTTTTGCGTCATCAGAATGTGAGCAAGGCGGGTTGTGAGAACCCGTGTCTTGCCCGTTCCCGCGCCTGCCAGAATCAAAAGCGGCCCGTCCACGGTGACAACAGCATCGTGCTGTACCGGGTTTAAATTTTCCAGATAGCTGTCTGCGGGCGGGGCTGTTTCCTGTGCGATCATATGTCTAATCTTTCTGTCGTATGTGGTTCTGTATAGCGAAAAACAGGCGAAAAGGCCAAGGGGCTTGGAAAGCCCTTGTTATCGCAGTGCAACAGGTATAATTATAGTCCTGCAAGGTTTTTTGTACCCTCAACATCTTAAATGAACGGAGTTTTACCATGGGTGCGCGTATTATTTCCTTACTGGCGGTATTGGTTATTGCGGTGGGCTGTTCCAAAAAGGAGCCGGAAACGGGCATGATTACAGCAGATGGCGATTTGACGGCGGCGGACCGCGCGCCGATCACGACAATGGATACGGCCAGCAGCAATGTTGACGGTTCCGTATTGCCCGGCAGCCAGCAGGATCTGGTTGTGAACGTGGGCGATCGCGTCTTTTTCGGCTATGACCAGTCTGACCTGACGATGGAAGGCCGCGCAGCGGTCGAGCGTCTGGCGCAGTGGCTGGGCAGCTATGGCAACGTGGCGCTGATGGTCGAAGGCCATGCGGATGAGCGTGGCACGCGTGAATACAACTTGGCGCTGGGTGAAAAGCGCGCGATGTCTGTGCGTAATTACCTGATTGCGCTGGGCGTATCGCCATCACGCATTCAAACGATCAGCTATGGCAAGGAACGCCCTGCCGTTGTCGGTTCCGGTGATACGTCATGGGCGCAAAACCGTCGCGGCGTTTTTGTTGTTCAGTAACGGATGGTGATGACCGGTATGTTATTCAAGACATCCAAAACAAAGCTCCTGTTTGCAGCGGGGGCTTTGTTTGTTTTTGCCGTGATGGAGCCGGCAGCAGCGGCCTATACGCAAGGTTCGGCGACAACGCAGAACCTGTCGGCGCGGTTGAACCAGCTTGAAAATCAGGTGCAAACGCTCAGCCGTTCCGTTTACCGTGGCGCGCCGCCACCTGCGGGCGGCGTTGAAAGCGCGCCCCTGTCATCTGGCGTTGCGGGCATTGGCGTTTATGATGCGCGTATTGGCGAGCTGGAACAGCAGCAACGGCAATTGGTCGGCAAGCTGGAAGAAGCCAATCACCGTCTGCAGGAAATGCAGCGGCGGCTTGACATGATGCAGCGCGATTATGATGCGCGCCTGCAGGCGCTGGAGGGCGGGCGTCCGGCCCCCACAATGGCAGCGACCGGTTATAATACGCCAGCGCCGCAGCCTACGGTGCCCCTAACGGGCGTTGTGCCCGCCAATAGCGGCTTAACCTTGCCGGGCGCGTCAGCGGCGGCACCTGAAGCTTTGTACGATGCGGCGTTTAGTGACTTGCGCAGCACGCAGTATGGTCCGGCGGAAAAGAAGTTTTCTGAATTCCTGTCGGCCTATCCGCAACATACGCTGGCGGCGAATGCGCAGTACTGGCTGGCGGAAACATACTATGTGCGTGGCGATTTCAAGGAATCGGCCAAGCTGTTTGCGCAGGGGTATCAAGATTACCCCAAAAGCAGTAAAGCCTCGGACAGTCTTTTAAAGCTGGGTTTGTCTTTGGATAAACTGAACCGCAGGGACGATGCCTGCCTGTCGTTCGGGCAATTGCGCAAGGAGTTTCCCGGCGATGTCACGCCTGCGGCTCGTCGTGCCATTCAGGAAATGAAACGCCTTGGCTGCGGTTAAGGCCATGAAAATCAGAACGCTTTATTTCAAGGTTGCGGACGTCAAGGCCGCTGCCGATTTTTGGGCGGCGTTGTTGGACATGCAGCCGCATAAAGACTTTGAAACATGGAAAGAATTTATGTGCGGCAATATCCGCTTGGGTCTTTTGAGCGCTGATGGTCTGGGTGACCCCGTACAAGGCTCTGGTTGCGTGCCTGTTTTCGAATTTGATGATGACGCGTTGCCTGCCTATATCACCCGCGCCAAATCCCTTGGGGCCACGGTGGTGGTGGATGGGTTGGAAGACGATAACATGAAATCCATCGTTTTCCGCGATCCGTTCGGGCACGAATTTGAACTGTCGAGGTTTCACGGCGCATGACGGCTGATTATCGCGCAGATTTTTCCGCTTCTATGTCCTGTCTTGGTTTTGCGCCCGGCGCGCGCGTGGCCGTTGCCGTTTCAGGCGGCGGGGATAGCATGGCGCTGGCGCTTTTGTTGAAAAACTGGGGCGCTGATATTGTGGCCTTTACTGTCGATCATGGTTTGCGCCCCGGCTCTGCCAAGGAAGCAGTGCAGGTGCACGATATTCTAACAGCCCACGGCATTGCGCATCATATTTTGCGCTGGCGCGGGGATAAGCCGCAAACGCATATTCAGGAACGCGCACGCGCGGTGCGGTATGATCTGCTGCTGCAGGCCTGCCGCGATCATGGTTGTACGGCACTGGCGCTGGGGCATAACCTTGAAGACCAGATGGAAACGTTTTGGATGCGTCTTGCTGCAGGCAGTGGTGTCGATGGCCTTGCTGCCATGGCGTCTGTGCGTGTTGTTGAGGGTATTTCTATTATTCGCCCTGTCCTTTCTTTTGCGCGCGCGGATTTGCGGCGTGTCTGTGATGATGCTGGTATTGCATGGCTTGATGACCCATCGAATGAAAATGAAAAGTTCCTGCGTGTCCGCCTGCGCGGGTTTGAGGGGCTTTTGGCAGACGAAGGATTGACAGGGGATCGCCTTGCGCGAACTGTGCAAAAGATGGCGTCTGCAAAAGCTGCGCTGGATTTTTATGCGGATGCTGCTTTTCAGGAAGCCGTACAGATGCGGCCCCAAGGTTATGCTGTTCTGGATGCGCAAAAGCTATCTGCCCACCCCTTTGAAACCGTGCGACGTGTTTTGCAAAGAGCGCTGCACAGTGTTTATTCGCAGGAATATCCTCCGGGGCATACAGCGCTGGGGAATCTTGTGTCTGGCATTGTCGCGCCAAATTTCTCCGGCACAACCCTTGCGGGGTGTGAGATTTTTCCGTTTCAAAAGCGTATTGTCATTTGCCGCGAGTTTGGCAGTTGCGCGCCGCCTGTGCCCGCCACAGCCGGTACGGTATGGGATAACCGCGTGTCTGTTACGGAAGACAGGCCGCATTGCATGATTGGTGCCTTAGGGGAAGCCTCTCCCTCGGAAGATTGGGCCGGAGCGCTGGAGGGCGTGCCGTTCAAGGCCCGCAAGTCTTTGCCTGTTTATTGGCGTGATGGCGTACCTGTTGAGGTGGCGGGGCTTGCGCTGCCAGAGCTTGAAAAGAACAGAACAAGAAAGAAGGCATGATGGCAGACATTTCTTTTGAACGGCGCGGCAGTCTTGGCCTTATCACACTGGACAGGCCCAAGGCCCTGAACGCGCTCACGCCCGGTATGGTGGGGGAGATGCAGGATAATCTGGATGCATGGGCCACTGATGACACCGTGCATGCCGTGCTGATTACAGGCGCGGGCAGTCGCGCATTTTGCGCGGGCGGCGATGTGAAAGATATGGCGTTGCAGGTTAAATCGGGCAATACGGCGCTGGCGCGGGATTTTTTCCGTGCGGAATATACGCTGAACTATACGATACATAAATTCCCAAAGCCCTATATTGCATGGCTTGATGGCATTGCGATGGGCGGTGGTGTTGGCGTTTCAGCGCACGGATCGCATCGTGTCGCGACAGAAAATACGTTGTTTGCCATGCCGGAAACCAGTATCGGGTTTTTTCCCGATATCGGCGGCGGTTATTTTTTGCCGCGTTTTCCGGGGCAGACAGGAACCTATCTGGCGTTAACCAGCAGTCATATCGGCCCGGCTGATTCCATTTATACCGGATTTGCCACGCACTATATGCCATCATCCGGTTTTGATACTTTGGTTGAAACGCTCTCTACGCAAGAATGGGGGGGCGGTGATGATAAAGAAACCGTCACGCAGGTTTTGGACAGCCTGTCTGTGCCCACGGAAGGGGATGCCGTTCTTGCGCCGCACCGGGCGCAGATTGATGGCTGTTTTGGTCATGATACGGTGGAGGGTATTTTTGAAAGCCTGAAACGCGATGACAGCGCTTTTGCGGCAGAGACATTGGCGGCGCTCTATGCTGTATGCCCTGTCAGCCTGAAAGTCGCCTTGCGCCAGTTGCGTGAAGGAGAAAAGCTTGATTTTGCGCGTGTCATGCAAATGGAATACCGTATCAGCCAGCGCCGGGTGCTGGACCCCAATTTTTATGAAGGCGTTCGGGCCGCCCTGATTGACAAGGATAAAAAGCCGCAGTGGGTGCCGCGCGACGTGTCCGATGTGGATGAAGAAACGGTCAGCGCGCATTTTGCAGACCTTGGGGAGCAAGAACTCAAGCTTTAGGGGTATTGCGTAAAATAATATAAGCATACTGGTATGCTGACAAATGCTTTGAAACGTTTTCTTTATCTTGTAATATGAACGTAGAACAATGAGGGGGTATCCTTTGACGACGCCATACTATGACGCCATTAACCTGATCGAACGCCTGCACCGCCAGTTTCTGGACGTGCTGAAGGTCGAGCTGGAGCGTGCAAACATTCTTGATATCAACAACATTCAGAGCATGATCCTGCACAACATCGGCACAGATGAATTGACGGTGGGCGAGTTGACTGTGCGCGGTTACTACCTTGGCTCGAACGTGTCGTATAACGTCAAGAAAATGGTTGAAAACGGCTATTTGCTGCAGGAACGCTCTATTCATGACAAGCGCTCGGTGCGCGTGCGCCTCTCGGAAAAAGGTCGCAAGCTGAACGATGCGCTGACGGGCCTTTACAAAAAGCACGAAGGCCTTTTGGAATCTGCCGGTCTTGGCGATTCCCGTCTTGAAAGCATGAACCATGTTCTGCGCGATCTGGAGGAATTCTGGAGCGCGCAAATGGGAACAGGTTCGTTAACGCTTGCTGCCGGCGAAGGTTGAAACCGCGATATTTCCAATAGTTTTAGACTCGTTGACGGTAACGGGCGTCCGTTCCGTTTGCGTGCCTGTATCCATTTGATATATATACCATTTTCCTTTCAGGGTTGTGTTTTTTCCCGTGCCGTATTATCATTAACATAACTGTTTATGCGATAACACGCCTTCTAAATAGTAGGGGTGAGGAGGGGTAAAATGGGTTTGTTGAGTTTTTTCACGAAGAGTGCCGCGCCTGAGCCGATGGATGTTTCCGAGGCCCTGAAGGTCGTCCGGGAGGTTTATGCCCCGGAGACGAAGCTTTCAGCGGCAGAAAGAAAGGCGGAAGTAAAGCGCCATGGAAAAAACAAAGACCATCAGCACTTTGCTGTTCATTTTGGGACTGCGCTTGATAGTAAAGGCAAGTTGTTAAAAGGGCCGGTTCTGGAATTGAAACGTGGGGCCGATTCGACTTTTATAAAGGGAAGTGTGCGCGATATTGCAAAAGCTGTCGCAAAAAACCGCGCGAGCATCAGCAAGAGTCCGGTTACGGGCAGCGCATCCCAGGATGAAATATTGAAACTGGAGCGTGCGTTGCGTCTGGTACAACAGCTTTCGCCAAAAGATGGCGTATTTCAAGTGAATTTGACGACTGCTTCTGATGCGACGTGCTCCCTTTCATTCAAGAGGCACAACGGCGTGCGTGAAGAAAACGTCGCTTTGAGACAGGGGCATGGCAATCAGGAACTTAAAAAGTTTTTGGAAGCAGAGCATACGCACCAGACACGCGACAAGGGTGTGACGCCAAAAGGCGGTGCTCCTGACGCTCCCAAGCGTGCCAGATAGTCACGGTGTGTTCGCCGTGTCCTGTTGATGCGACTGTTTGTGCTACAATAATGACATAATGTAAAAAGATTCCTTGTGGACAGTTGTGTTGCCACTCCCTAGACTATGGAACAGTTTTTACATGAAAGGCCTGTGGTTGCCTTTGTTTAGAAGGAGTCTGGGATGTTTTGGAAAAAAAAGAAGAAGAAACAGGATGACGATATTCTTAACCCCTACAAGTTACCGGAAAAAGAAAAGCCAAAGAAAAAAAAGATGGGCTTTTTTAAAAAGTGGGGTTTGATCGCAGCAGGTGGCGGCGCGCTGGTTTTAGGTGGCGCTTACGTTTATGAGAATGAAACGGTCGGCCCCTATGATACCTACATCACAGTTAAGCCCGGCGCCGCGAAAAGCGTTTTCAATGAAGTCTGCGAGCGGACAATAGAAGTCTCCCATGCGCCGGATAAGCCGGAAAAAGGGAAAGCCGCAGATTCCACGTTGAAAGAACGCGTTGCTGAAACAGCTGGGCAGGAATGCCGCCGCGAAGTTGAGGCCTACTACGTCGATACGGACAAGGGACGTTTTGTGAATGAACCGTCAATCATGATGGGCAAAACACAACAAGATGCCGATACGCTGCAGAAACGTTTTAACGAAGGCGGCGTTTTCTCTGTGAAGACAAACCGTAATAAGCTTTTTGGCAAAATACCCACAGGCCAAGACCCGAATATCCTGCATGCGTATAGATGGCGCGATATCGATCAGTGACGTGATTTGTATTTGAAGGAATCGCTGCCGCCGCGCCCGATACCCAATGCAAAGGTGATGCGATACAGCAAGTAAATGGTGATAGGCAGCGCAATCATGACAAGCGGCCCGGCTGTTTCCATGATGGTGTCAACCCCCTTGGGGGAGAGTATTTTGAGAAGAAAGCTCTTTCCACTGTCAAGCGTATCCGGGCTGAGTGATAGCCACCATTCCTTGAATGGACGAATTTCAAGCTTGGCGTGAACGAACCAGCCCTTGACCAAGTCAAACCCCAGCATTGTGATGGGCACGAGTATCAAAACTTTGCTGAGCGTATTGAGAAACCGCATTTGGTTCTATTCCTTGTTGTCGCCCTCTGCTGCGGCATCCGCGCCGATAATGTCCATCCAGCTCAATGGTGAGCGGCCCATGGTTTCTTGTACAACCTTGTCGGCCAGGGCCTGGTCTGCAGGTGATACAGTCGGTGCTGCTGGCTCTTCTTGCGTAAGAGATGTATCCTCTGCCGGTTGCAGGAATGAAGGAACATCGTCTTGTTGTGGTTGTGTTGCGCGGGCCTCTGCCTCGGCTTCTGTCACAGGTGGGTCAACGCGCTGTTGTTCGGGCAACATGCTCTCATCGCCGCCGATGATGTTCATCCAGCTCATCGGGCCTGCTTCTTCCGTCTTGGCGTGAATTTCACGGGCGGCGGTGATTTCTTGTTCAATATTGACTTCAGGCGCTTTGTCTTCGACAGGCGGCGGTTCTGCCGTGGCGTCTTCGGGGGTAATCGTGCCATGCGCTTCGGCAACGGCGGCGATGGCTAGAATGCCGCTTTCGACCAGACCTGTTTTGGCGCTGCGGGCCAGTTTAAAGCCATCGACCATGGCCGTGATGTCTTTGGCAGGCGGTGTCGGTTGTGCATCTGCCCGCCATTTCGGGTTGCGAAGGCGCGTCAGAACGGAATCGACGCTGCGCAGGCTTTCCAGCGCTTCTTCGGATGGCGGCGGGATAGGCAGGAAGCGGTGCACGCGCATCGCCTTGGCATCACCGATGTTCGAGAAATAAACGCGCATTTCCTGAACGTTTTTGCCAAAGGCACAAATAGCCTGCCCCTCTGTAAAGCCGCGCAGGGAATCATAGGTGGCGCGGGCCTGTTGTTTTAGCGTGACGTTGTTGGAATCGGCATAGCTTTTGCCGCCCCCCATCCGCGCAAAGCCGGAAACTTCGGTCACGGTCGCGACACCGACGGTTTTTTCAAAAAAGTCTTTTGTCTGCGTGGGGTCTTCAAGCTTGCCGAACAATTTAATGTTGCAGTTCGCAGTGATGGACCGCGCTTCTTCCTTTACCCGTTTTTCAAGGGCGGGCAAATCCTGCCCTGCGAAAACAAGGGAGAAGCCAAGCGAACGGGCCTGTGCTGCCATCACCGCCATACCGGCGGCTGTATAGTAACCAACCTCGTCAAAGATCGCGATGTAAGGGGTGGGGGAGTTCGTGGGCTTGTTTTCAATCGCGGTGGCCGTATCCCCTTCAACCGTATTCCCCAGCGTTGCACCCATCATGCCTTTGAGGGTGGATGAAATAATTTTACCAAGGTTTGCCGTTTCATCGCCCGATTTTTCCAGCGCCGGGATAAGAACGATGAGGATGCGGCGCTGTAAGACCACGTCCAGAATATCGATGTCTGCCGCTTGCGTGTCAAAAATAAAGCCGTAGTCATCGCCCAACGATTGCATGGAGCGCGTGAACTGCATGGAAAGGTAGCCATGCTGCTGGCGCGGTGTTTGCGTATCGGGAATGCTGCCGTCCGGCCCCGGTTTTTCATCGCCGTTGTCATCAAAGGCTTCGTCGACATAGCCCGGCAGTTCGTTCAGGTAAGCCTGCACGCCTTCGCGCAGGTGTGCGGGCACGTTTTTGTCGCGGGCTAGTTGAATGACGGCCTTCATGGTCAGGAAGGTCCGGATAACGCCGATGGACAGCGGCATATTCTGTTTTTCGCGCTTGTAGACAAGGCAGGGCAGGATGGATGATACAAGGGAGACCGCGCGTTCCTTCCACATCGCGTTGTCGCCGCCCGAATCCGGCATGAGCGAGGTCAGCATGTTTGTCAGGTACGATGCCGAACCGCTCGAAAACGGGTTCAGCGTGTTGGACGGCACGCGTCCTGATGCGTTCCCCGTCATGTAGTTCATGATAAGAAGGTCATCGTCACGCCCAAAGCGACGGGCCTGCGCAGATATAGTGGACCACAGCCCCGTATCGGCCTTACCATCAATATAAATAAAGCCCGATGCCCAGCACAGGGCGTTGGTGGCATATGATTTCAGGCCTTCTGTCTTACCGGCACCGGTTGTTCCAAGGTAGAGGCAGTGCGTCCGGGCGTCTGAGTTGGTGAACCATATTTCCTCGCCCGTTTCGGAATCGTTGCCAAGATAAAGGATGCCGTCGGCCTGGCCGAATTTTCCATCCGGGCGCTTGTAATTGGGGTCGACTCTGTTCGCGCTTTTGGGCAGGCGAAAGGGAAGCCCCACCTTGCGCGTCATCAGCCAGATAAAATAGAGGACGCAGATCAGGAAGGTGAGGTCGGACAGTAAAATCGTCAAAGGGTGGGCAAACATGCTGACGACGGCCATCGTCATGAACAGCATGGCGCTGGAGGGTTCCTTGGCGCCATCCAGAAAACGGATGGTCCAAGGGCGTGCGTCCCTTAGGGTTTGTTCCGTTTTAAACTGGTATTTTGATTTTAACGCCATGGATAAACCGCTGCTTACCGCCCCCCGAAAAGCTGTTCTGCCGGTACCGGCCCGCTCTGGCTGCTGGTGGTTGGCGTGAGCGGGTGTTTCGCGGGACGCGGAAAGAACTTAACAACGCCAAAGACCAGGAGGACGAAAATAGCCCCCATGACCAACACGGCCTTGATGGCGCTAAAGAATAAGCTTCCCTTTTTCTTTGCCGCAGTGGGCGCGTTTCGTGCCGTATCGCCCGCGAACAGGGCGGCTTGCACAGTGTAAAGCGCGGACAGCGCCAGCGCCCTGTCGGCAAAAACGTATACGTCTTCCGTATTGTCGCCGCCGCGCATGACCAGCGCTGTTTCGCCATCGTCTCTGTCTTGTAATTCAAAAGTGGCCGTATTGGCATGGGTAATATCCGTGCGCCAGATTTTGGGCGCGTTTTCGTTGGCAACGGATACAATTAATGCGCCATCGGTGACTTTTGCTTCTGTCGTGTTCTTTTTCATGTCGTCATGCTCCGGTCAGGCGCTTTTCCGCCCGCTTTTTTCCAGCGGCGGCAAAGTGATGCCTGTTTTCAAATATTCTTCCAGCCCTTTGATGATGCCGTCAAACCGTGGCGTCGGGATTTTTTGTCCGGCAATCAGCTCGTTGGTGTAATGCACCAAAGCGCCCGCCGCTTCCGCGTGGTATGATTTGCGGCCAAGGTTGTTTAAGGGATACCACAGCGTGCGGTCTTGTCCCCTGAGCCATAAAAACTGCGCAGGTGCCAGAACGCCGCCTTCCTCCCGCGCGCGGTTCAGGCAGCGCAACAGGGCCGTTGTTTCAAAAGCATGCTTGTCGGCGTATTCCCGTATCTTTCCGCCTGTTTTCGGGTCTTTGATGACCGACCTGATTTTTGATTTCAGCTTGGCCGAGGGGCGAAACCCTTTTTCAGGCGACCAGCACATCGACATTTCATCCAAAAGCGCTTCACTGTCCTTGCGCTTGCGCACGTGTTTCAGGGCAAAGGCGGCATAAAGCCCCTGCGCGTGAAGGGGAAGCTTGAGTGGGCCTTCCCACCGTTTCCCCAATTGCTTGACCATGGCTTCCCATGCCTTGTTTGGTTCGATGTTATTGCCCTGCACGGGCACTTCGTTGAACGCCAGCCATTCTTCGGGCGACAGGGCCTCGGAAAACAGCGGCAGCGGGGAAATTACCGGCTGCCCCGGCGGGCGGAACGGCATTTTCAAGGGGTTGAATTTGATAAAGGGGTAGATCGATGGAAAGCTGCGCGCCTGTTCGCGCATCAGCGTTTCCAAATTCAGGCTGCGGCGGTATTGCGCGCCGGGGCCAAAGAACATGATGATAATGGCCATGACGCCTACAATGCCCGCCATATAAGGGCGCAGCGGCGGCACGATGGCTTCGCTGAAATAAACGATAAATTCCTTGGGAAATTTATCGCCCGGCGTGTCATGCAAGAATGTGCGCCATTGTTTGAGCGTATAGCTGCCGGCCTCGGTCGCGACGGTGTAATCGTCACCCACGACAAGTTTTGTCACCCACGTTTCGGCCCAGCGTATCCAGCGGATGGCGTCTTTCAATTCGGTTTGGAAAATATACCAGATGACAATGCACAGCCCGCCCACAACGAAAAAGATAAGGCCGGCCAATAGCATATCG
>JAPPOU010000153.1 GCA_028817795.1 Alphaproteobacteria bacterium | reverse complement strand
TAACTGTCCCCAAAAAGATGGGGCTATTTAAGTGCTTGATTTTTATACATTATTTAAATGTGACTGCTTTGAGAGTTTCCTAAACCCCTCAATCACCCGTCTATACGTATCCCGCTTGAACGGTACGGCAAGGTCGAGAATATCTTCCAGCGCCACCCATTTCCATTGCGCGAATTCGGGTTCATCGAAGGTATCGAGGATGATGTCATTGTCCGTGCCCTCAAAGGCCAGCGCCACCCATTTTTGTTTTTGCCCGCGCCATTTTCCGCCCCACAATGTTTGAGAGATATGGTCCGGCACGTCGTAATACAGCCATTCATCAATGGCACCTATAATACGGGCCTTGTCCGTGCCGATTTCCTCGCGCATCTCGCGGAAGATGGCGGCTTCAAGGTCTTCGTGCTCTTCAATGCCGCCCTGTGGCATTTGCCATGCGCCTTTGTTCGTGATGCGCTCACCGATCAAGACTTTGCCTTGCGCATTGAACAGCGCAATGCCGACACAGGGGCGGTACAGCGCTTCATTATTGTTCTGCATGGTTTTCACGTGGGGTGTCTTCTCTGGTGGACGTTTGCGCTTTTCGGTGCGCTAGAACAACGCTGAGCGGCGCCAAGGTGATGCCGCGTTTTTCCAGTGTTTGCGCCCATGATTTCACGGTATTAAACGATACGGGATAAGGCTCGACCACGCCGACGGCGGTGCCACGCTTTCGGGCAGCATCTTCCAGCGCCAAAAGATTTTTTTGAATGGCGGCCTCTGTGGCGTCGCTGTCGATATTGGCATCCGTTCCCAGATAGGGCACGCCGTTACGCTCCGCCACGGCAACGGCCAGCGTTGTATGCGTGTCGCGACGCTCAACAAAAACGCCCCCTGCGATGCGCAATGTTTCAAAGGCGGCATTCATTTGCCCCTCGTTCCGCATGAAGCTATCACCCATATAATTCATGACGCCAATCGCGCCATTGCTGGCTTTTAAAATAGATGTCAGGGTTTTGGTGTTTTCGTGTTCGCTGGCTCTTGTAAGCAATGCTTTCGGGCCGGGATCGTCATTGGGATAGGTGCCGGGCTCCATGGGCAAAAGGGTTAAGGCCTCATGCCCGTGTTTTTTGGCGGCGGCAATATGCGTTTGCAGGTCCCCATAGGGAGAAAAAGCCAGCGTGACGGTAGGAGGTAAATCCTTTAAAGCCCGTTCGACCAGAGGCGGTGACAGGCCAAGATGCGTCATGATAAGCGCAACGGTTGCGGGCGGGCCGTCTGTGCCGTTAAAGGTGCTGCCGGATTTATCCGTGATGCCGGGCGTTGCGTAAACGGTTGCGATGGCCGCCTCCGCCCGTGGCACGCGTGATTCCCATGCCTTCAGCGTTTCGGGTGATTTATGCCAGATCCACGCCGTCACCAAAAGAAAGGGGATAAGCCACAAGACAGCCCCTCTGAGCATATGCAGCCTATGCGTGCGCAGAAAGGATGGCTGGTGTTGCGACATCAGCCTTCTTTCTCTTTATTTTTCTTTTCGGGCGGAACGATATCAACCCCTTTGTACAGCGCGATGCCTTGCAAAAGATCTATGGCGCGGACAAGTTGATAGTCAGCGTTTTCGGCTGTTTTATCCTTGGCGTCTTTGTCATCGTCTTCGGGCTTTAAGGTCGGCTCTACGTCTTTGTCATCGTTTTGCGGGTTGACCAAGGCGCCTTTCAAGTCTTTTTCGTGCATTTCAAAGCCGTTTTTCTTTTCGGCGACGACCTTTGCGGGCTCAACGATAATATCGGGTTCAATACCTTTGGCTTGAATGGAGCGGCCGGACGGCGTGAAGTAGCGCGCCGTCGTTAGGCGAATGGCCCCGCCGCCCGGTACGTTAAAGATTGTCTGTACCGACCCCTTACCAAAGGACTGCGTGCCCATGACAATGCCGCGCTTGTGATCTTGCAATGCGCCCGCCACAATTTCAGAGGCAGAGGCCGAACCACCGTTGATAAGAACGACAACGGGCAGACCCTCTGTCATGTCGCCCGGCGTTGCGTTATCGCGCCGCGTATCGTCGGCCTGCCGTCCACGGGTGGAAACAATTTCGCCTTTGTCAAGAAAGGCATCCGAAACGGAAATGGCTTCGTCCAAAAGACCACCGGGATTGTTGCGCAGGTCCAGCACATAGCCGAGCAGTTTGTCGCCGGCTTCTTTCTTGATGGCGCCAAAGGCTTTTTTCAACCCTGGCGATGTTTGCGCGTTAAAGGCCGTGATGCGGATGTAGCCGATATTTTCGTTTTCCACGCGGTATTTGACCGAGCGTATCTGGATAATGTCGCGCACAATGCGGATTTGCAGTGGTTCCTTTGCGCCTTGGCGCAGAACGGTTAATTTAATTTCCGACCCGACCTTGCCGCGCATTTTCTCAACGGCGTCCGACAGCGTCATGCCCATGACGGGCTTGCCGTCAATTTCCGCGATCAGGTCGCCCGACTGCACGCCGGCGCGGTCTGCGGGCGTATCGTCAATGGGGGAGACAACTTTGACAAGGCCGTTTTCCATCGTGACCTCGATGCCAAGGCCACCAAACTCGCCACGGTTTTGCACCGACATGGCTTTTGATTCGTCTTCGTTCATATAGGCCGAATGCGGATCAAGGTTTGACAGCATGCCGTTCAGCGCATGTTCGATCAGTTTTTTATCTTCAACATCGTCAACGTAATTGCGCCGCGCCTGTTCAAAGACATCACCGAACAGATCAAGGGCGCGGTATGTTTCGGATACGGTGCCCCGGCCCGCCGTGCGCGAGTCGCCGGTGACGGCTCCCGCACTTAACGAGATCATAAGAATGGCAGTGGCGGTGGAAAGAAATGCAATACGTTTCATGTTCAGCTTTTGTCCTGTTTACGTTGCGCAAGGATAACCTTTTTCGGGTTGACGGGTGTGCCGTTGTGGCGGAGTTCATAATAAATGTCTGTATCGTCCGGCGCGGTTCCCACCGGTTCCCCGGCCTCCAGCTTTGCGCCCGTCACAGTATCGATGCGGTCCAGCCCTGCAATCAAGCTATGATAGCCTCCCGCATGTGCGATAATCAAGATTTGCCTGAACTTTTGGAAGGGACCTGCAAATTTAACGGTGCCGCTTAAGGGCGAAACAACGGTAGCCCCCGCATCGGCTGCCAGCGTAATCCCCTTGCTTTTCGCACCCAGCGCGTCCGTGCCGTTAAAGGCTGTGACGACCTTTCCCGAAACAGGCATGATCGCATCGCGGGGCGTGATGGCAGCAACGCGGCGCGGCTTGGGCTTTGGCCCGGTTTTTTGCAAAAGGTCTTCAAGGGTTTTTGCCTCTTTGGCCAGTTTTGCCACAGAAGCGACCTGCGCCTTACGGGCAGCGGCGGTTTTCTTGTAAAGGTTACGCCTATTTTCAAGAAGGGTGGATAGCTTTTTGTGCGCGACCTGCTGTTTTTTTTGCTGCGCGGTATATTGCGCGGCACTGTTCTTGATATCATGTTCCAACTGCGCCAGCTTTGCCAACTCGTCCCGCAGTTTTTTCGCGTTTTTTTGCATCCGAGGCAGTGTGGTTTTCATGATACGTGCGGCACGGGCAGCGGAAACAGGATCGGTCTGTAACATTAAAACAGGCACTGGCGTTGCGTTATAAAGCCGCGTTGCTGTTGTCAGGCTGCCGACAGCGGCCTGCGTTTTTACAAGTTGTTCCTGCGCTTTTTCTTTTTTGTTCTGGAGTTCTTTGAGCTGCGCTTTTGCGGTTTTTGTTTTTTCTTCCGCGCGACGCAGATTGCGTGCGCCGGATATCAAGCGCTTTTTGAGCGTTGCGACTTCTTTTGAGATGGCCTTGGTTTCTTTTGCAAGGCTGTCCGCCGCTTTTTTTTCTGCGGCTAATTGGGCTGATACGTCACGCGCAGCGTTTGCCGTGCCCGCGCACAGCAAAGCGGACAGAGCAGCCGAGACAAATATATGCATTCTTATCACCCGA
>JAPPOU010000001.1:16424-17010 GCA_028817795.1 Alphaproteobacteria bacterium | reverse complement strand
TTTTTCAACTTCTACGAGATAGGATTCTTCGGCCTCTTTGTCAGCGCTGGGCTTTGGAATCCCCTCTTGATTAGTAAGCTCTGCATCTACCCCAATAACTGTTCCGCCGACGTTTACTCTACTATAATAATAAGATGGCTCACTTTCTTTCTTGAAGTCTTGCTTCAGCTTTACGCTAAAGTCGTCTCCGTAATTTTCTGTGTCGTTTCGTGATATCCAGTCAGCTTTTCCTTCATACACTTTTTCTACGGCTGCTGTTCTGGCCGCTTCTTCACGACGATCATCCTGGACCATCAAATAGATAGGAGTACTCGCAGCAACGGTGGGAATGACAGCCCATAAAGACGGCAGTACTGCCCGCCTAAATTTGCCGATAGCACTGCGCACAGATTTGCCAAAGTTTATACTCGGCTTCTTTGCTTCATAGCGCGGGCCCATATCTCTCATGGCAAAGCTCCTTTAACTTTCAACGCAGAATTTCTATATTCATAAAGCCTTAAAATGAATATGTCAATGTGTGCGCATACCCACTTGCAATAATATGGAATTAATGATATAACCCTCCCCTGAAAACACAAGGAAACAT
>JAPPOU010000001.1:0-16414 GCA_028817795.1 Alphaproteobacteria bacterium | reverse complement strand
CATAGAAATTCAACCACATAGCCTTGGAATTCCGCTATGATGGCGGGCGTTATCAGGATATATAAGGCGGGAAAGGAAAATCAGGCATGAGAAGCAAGAAACGCTCCGGGCTGTCGCTGCTTGAAGACATAGCGCACTTTGCCACCGGCACAATGAACTCGTTTGAAGAATTGCGCGGCATGGTCAAGGGCTTTGTGCACGAAACAATGGACCGTGTGCTGGACGAAATGGATCTTGTCACCCGCGATGAATTCGAGCGCGTTGAACGCATGGCTGAAAAAGCCCGCCTGCGGCAGGAAGAATTGGAAGAGCGCCTGGATGCGTTGGAAGGCAAGCCAAAAAAGAAAAAACGCACCACACGGCGCACAACCAAGAAAACGACGACGACAAGAAGAAAGACAAAATAAATGTACTCATCCCCTTTTGACCTACCGCATGATGATGCCAATCCGCTTGATATGGTTGAGGAGCTGGCCACCGCACAAGGTTGGAATTTTTCCCGTCATGACGAGTGCCTGATGAGCCTGAAAGTCAAAGGTGATAAAACAACCTATGAAGTCAGTCTGGAATGGCAGGACGAATTTGCAGCATTGCTGTTTGCATGCTCTATGCCCATCGAAATCACAGATCAATACTATGAAACCGCCACACGTGCACTGGAACAAATCAACCAGAACCTGTGGATGGGGCATTTTGACTTGTCTAACAAGGGCAAATACCCCACGTATCGTTATACCCTTTTGGCCCGCATGATGCCGGGCGGTATCTCGGTGGAAATGATGCACGATATCTTTGATATCGCCATTGCAGAGTCCAACCGTTTTTACACAACCTTCCAGCTTGTACAGGCAGGCGATGTGCGACTGCAGGACAATCTAGCCGCCGCCGTTTTCGAGACACTGGGCGAGGCATAAGCCATGCGCGTTTTGCTGGCAGGCTGCGGCAAGATGGGAGGCGCACTGCTGCAGCGCTGGGAAGAACGCGACCTGTGCGAAAAAATACTGGTTGTCGAGCCGTTTGAAGTCTCCACAACATCTACGCGCATAAAAGATGCAAAAGATATTCCGGCAGATTTCGCGCCGGACATCATCGTTCTGGCGGTCAAGCCACAGGTTTTACCCGATGTCATGCCTGCCTATCAGCGCTTTGCAGATCAAGCCTGTTTTGTTTCCATTGCCGCCGGGAAACCCGTTTCGTTCTTTGAAGGCGCACTGGGCAGCAATGCCGCCATTGTCCGCTGTATGCCCAATACCCCCTCCGCCATTGGCAAGGGTATGACGGTCGGCTATGCCAACCTGCATTGCACGGACGTGCAAAAATCACATGCCGCCACATTGCTGGGAGCTGTGGGCGATATGCTGTGGGTGGAGGACGAACAGCTCCTCAACCCCGTCACCGCCCTTTCTGGCAGCGGCCCTGCCTATGTGTTCTATTTAATCGAGGCGATGACCACTGCCGGCATCAAAACCGGCCTTGCCCCCGATATAGCGGCCCGCCTCGCCCGCCAGACAGTAATCGGCGCGGCTTGTCTTGCAGAAGCCGAGACCGATACCCCACCCGCAAAGCTTCGTGAAAACGTCACCAGCCCCGGCGGTACAACTGCGGCCGCACTGGAAGTATTAATGCGCGGAGACATGCAGGATGTATTCAACGAAGCCCTTGCCGCTGCGGCAAAAAGGGCAGAAGAGCTGGCGAACTAGTTTTTGATCCGCCCTGGTGATGAACGTATGCAGGCACTATGGGGCGGCTCTTTTTTAAGCAATCAAGTTCCCTGCCGTTTCGAGCGCTGCTTCATCTGTCAATCCTGTTACGTTATCAAGGATTGCGATCTGCTGCCAACCATAGGTGCTACCGGTACCGTCTTGATCGATGCTTAAAATACTGTCAGCGCCAGACGTTGTGATTTGAATAAAGTCAGTGATAACGTCAGAGAGTGGATCAAAACTAATGACGTCGGCTACATCAATAATATCCCCCTCTGTCGTATCGAAATCACGGATCTCGTTCGTGCTGCTGCCAAGGCTAACGCTGTCAAATTTGAACGTATCTGCGCCGTCATGGCCATAAACAATACCGCCACCACTACCAAGAATGATTTCATCATCACCGTCATATCCAAGCAGAACATAACTGCTGGAAGAATTGCCTTTCAAAACATCATCAAAATAGCTGCCAAAAACGCTGTCAATACCCACCAATGTATCCGTACCACCCCAACCGTCGGTGGCTGTCCCGGCGGCAAGATCGACGTTGACGCCGGAAGGGCTGTCAAGATACATCACGTCATCAAGTAATGATGTTTGCGCACCAGCATCGATATAATCGTTACCAGGGCCACCTGTAAAGCGATCCTGAGTTCCACCTTGCCCATAGAGCGTATCATCACCCGCGCCGCCAAATATCTGGTCATATGTGCCATCGCCTGCATAGATAATATCGTTCCCATCAAGTCCAAAAATCACATCGTCACCTGATGTTCCGTTCAAAGATGTATCGTTACCGGATGTGCCGGTAATCGCCCCAGAGGGTGCTGCAACAGTGACGGTTGCCGTTGCTGTATCCGTCGCCGTCCCGTCTGTGACAGTATAGGTAAACGTGTCTGTGCCGACAAAACCATGCGGCAGCGCGTAGGTAAAGTCACCATTTGAAGAAACGCTCACGTTATTGCCGTAGGCGGTAACAATCGCGGTTTCAACAACAGATAGCGGATCGCTGTCCGCATCCGAATCCGCACCACTGCCATTGTCGGCGAGCAGGTTGCCTGTCAACGTTGTGGCATAGGCTGGTGTAAAGCTGTCATCCAGCGCAACGGGCGGGGTATTGTTACTGACTGAAACCGTGGCCGTTCCCGTATCGCTGCCGCCTTGTCCATCCAGCAAGGTATAAGTAAAGGTATCCGTACCGCTAAAGCTTGCCGCAGGCGTATACGTGAAATCACCGTTCGCAGAAATAGTGACCGACCCGCCTTGCGTTGTCGCAAAAACACCTGCTGTCACAGAAAGAGTATCCAGATCAACATCAGCGTCAACACCCAGGCCATTATCTGTCAACAGGTTGCCTGTCTGATTACCATCTACGAGGCTCCAGAGCGCATCATCCGCTGCGACAGGATCATCATTGACAGCGTTTACCGTGATAGAAAATGTTTCAGATGCCAGCATATGAATACCGTCATAAACGCTAAAATCAAAACTGTCAGCCCCGCTCACATTGTCATCCGGTACATACTGAACGTCACCATCAGTAATATCCTGCAACGTAAAAAAGCTCCCCTGCACCAGAGCAGCGCCATTATTCCGCAATGTTCCCGAAACCGGAAGCACATCGATCACAAAACGCAAAAGATGTGCCGCCGTATCCGTATCTGTTGCATTTAACATGGCTAGCGTCAGGGTTAGAGCCTGATCTTCGTTTGTCGTTGCACCCGTGTTAACCGTTAAAACAGGTGCATCCCCAACAAACAAATGCCCGTTTGATGCGAGCAAAGCTTCGTCTGTCAAACCCGTCACGCCCTCTATCGTCGCAATTTGCGTGAAAGTGCTTCCGCCTGCCGTACCATTCGCATCAATTGCAAGAATACTGTTCGCGCCACTGGTCGTGATTTGCACATAGTCGGTGATTGTGCCGTTATAAAAAGTTAGCGTATCCACAAGGTCTATAACATCACCTTCCGTCGTATCAAAATCTTTAATGATATTTGCGCTACTGGTAATGCTTGTCTGATTAAATTTGAACGTATCTGCACCATCGTGGCCATATAAATGCCCTGTGCCATCGCCTGCAACCAAGGTGTCATCACCATCATATCCCAGCAATCCCCGGCTTGATGCCCCTCCTATCAACGTATCATCAAAAAGACTGCCGTGAACTTCGCCGATGTTTATAAAAGTATCCGTATCTCCCCAGCCGTCTGTTGCCGTGCCTGTGGAAAGATCGACATACACCCCCGCAGGATCCAGCGTGTACATTACATCATCATAGTATGAGGTCTGCGTGCCACCATCGAAATAATCATCACCTGCACCACCGAAAAAACGATCCTGCAAATTACTGCCGCCATAAAGGGTATCGTTGCCGTTTTCTCCATGCAGGAAGTTTGTGCCGCCTATACCGTTTCCGGCATAAATAATATCATCGTCATCACCGGCATAGATCGTATCCGCGCCGGAAAAGGCATAAATTGTATCGATGCCTGCCGTGCCGTTAATTGTTTCCCCGGAAGAGGTGCCGAGAATAACGTTTCCCTCCCCACCGATATAAAGGTTACCGCTGGAAAGGAGGGCAGCCTCGTTCGTCAGGCCTGTAATGCCGCGCAATGTGCCCAGCGTGACAAAGGAAGAACCGCCCACGGTGCCGTTGGCGTCAAACGCCAGAATGCTGTCGCTGCCACTGGTCGTAATTTGGACGAAGCTGGCGGCAGATGATCCTTCACCGTTTTGCAGGTCTATAATATCGGAAAGGTCGATGGCGTCATTTTCAGCAAGATCAAAATCTTTGATTTCGTTAAGGGTTGAAGACAGGCTGTTTGGGTCGAACTTAAATGTATCTGCGCCGTCATCGCCCCATAAATAAGAGATATATGTGCCTGCAATGAGTGTATCGTTGCCGTTGTCACCATGAAGGGTATCGATGCCACCCTTGCCGTTCAACGTATCGTTGCCATCTTTTCCCTCCAACGTATTGTTGCCGGCGTTGCCTGTCATGACATTGTCAAGAGCATTGCCATAGCCGTTCCGGTTTGCAGCAGCCAGCAGTGTAAAGTTTTCCACGTTGGCTGCCAGCGCATAAGTCGTGAGATAGGAAAAGACGGTATCATTACCTTCGTTTGCATTCTCGGTAATTGTTTCGCCATTGCTGCTGAGGTAATAAACATCGCTGCCCGCACCGCCGATCATGGTATCGGCCCCACCACCGCCATCGATGATGTTTCCGCTGGCGCTGCCGACCAGGGTGTCGCTGTAATCAGAGCCGCGGACGCGTTCGATATTGATAAGAAGGTCATCCCCCTCACTGGATGTCGCCGTGCCCGCGCCGAGGTCCACAGTCACAGATACGGTCGAGCTAGTGTAATCCGCATAATCGTAATAGGTGCCGCCGCTTAACAAATCGGTGCCTGTGCCACCGACAAGCGTATCGTAACCCGCGCCGCCGTCGAGGTAATCCTCCCCCGCGCCGCCATAAAGGATGTCGTTGCCGTCACCGCCTAAAAGCGCATCGTTACCATCATCGCCATAGATTGTATCGTTGCCCGCGCCGCCTAGCAAAAGATCATCGCCATCGCCGCCGTTGATGACGTCGTTGCCGCCACCACCAAAGGCCCAGTCGTTGCCCGCCCCCGCATTGACGATGTCATTCCCCTCCCCCGCATAGAGATAGTCATCGCCCGTCTGGCCGTTGAGGGTTTCGGCCCAGTAGCTGCCGACAAGGTGGTCGGGGGTGGAGTCGACGATGGTTTCGCCAAGCTGGATGGATGTGCTGGTGCCGTTTGTCTGGCGGTGTGCGGCGGTAATCACGGTATAGCTGTTGCCATAGCGAAAATCCTGCCCCGCCTCTGCCGCGAAGCGCGCGCCGTTTACCCCACCAAAATCCTCATTAACAAAGGTTGTAGAAATCACTTCACCGTCCAGCACGATGTCTTCGATATAGCCGGTGTGCCAGTCATAAGTGACCTTGGTCGCCGTGTAGACTTCGTTATATCCCGCCGTGCTTTCGCCGCTTTCAAGTTCGTTATAGGCATAGGCCTCGATATCGTTTTCGAGGACGCCGGTTTTCTTGACGCGGAACACCGCGTATTTGCCGCCGAAAATCCCCCGGCTGCGTTTAAAGACTTCCACTTCGCTGCCGTTGTAATAGATGTTTTTCGCGACGTCGCGCATCGCTTCATGCCAGGTCTGCGTGCCGACGATGGAGAGGAGGTTGTTGGCGTCCAGTTCGGCGTGTTTGCGGTCTTCGCGCAGGGTGAAGGTGTCGATGGCGTCCTCGACGTTTGGCAATGCGGGCGTCGCGTTTGTGGTGACCGTGTAGCTGGCCGTGCCGCCGGGGAACGTGAGCGCCGTCAGGTCGATTTTGCCATCATCAAACTCCAGCGTTTCAATCGCGGGGGCGAGGAGCTGGTCGGTGATGCGGATTTCATCGGTGCCAAAGGTGATGAGGAGGTCGTCGCCGTCTTCGGCGAAGGCGAGGTCTGCGGCCACGACGCCGTCGAGCGCGATGATGTCGCTTGCGCCGCCGGTATCCAAAATAGTGTCGTCACCCTCGCCCGCGCGGATGAGGTAGATGTCGTTGTCGTCGCCGCCCTGCAGCGTATCGTCGCCTTTGCCGCCGTCGAGGATATCTGCGCCGCCGCCGCCATCCAGCGCGTCATCGCCCGCATCGCCGCGCAGCAGGTCATCATCCAATCCGCCCAGTAATGTATCGTTTCCGAGGCCGCCGTTGAGGCGGTCGTTGCCCAAACCGCCGTCGAGCAAATCATCATCCAGCCCGCCCACGATGTCGTCGTCGCCGTTGTCGCCGGTGAGGATGTCGACGCCCGCGCCGCCGTCGATCCAGTCGGCATCATCGCCGCCCGATATGGTGTCGTTGCCGGTTTCGCCGAAGAGGTCGTCTTTTCCTTTACCGCCGGAGAGGCTGTCGTTGCCCGCGCTCGCCATGATGACGTCGTCGCCATCGCCGCCTTCCGCGAAATCATCGCCGGCGTTCAGTTCCATCACGTCGCGGCCCGCGCCGCCCTCGACCACGTCGTCGCCCGCGCCGGCCAATATAATATCTTCGCCGTCGCCGGCGGAAATGGCATCGTTGCCTGATCCCGCGTGGATGAAATCATCGCCGCTTTCTGCGATGATGGTATCGTCGCCTTCGTCGCCGAACAATTCGTCACTGCCCGTGCCGCCGGTGATGATGTCATCGCCCTTGCCGCCGATGATGTGGTCATGACCATCGTTACCGAACAACGCGTCGTCGCCGTCATCGCCTTCGATGTAATCAGAGCCGTCGTTGCCGGTGATGACGTTGTCAGCGGTGTTGCCGACGAGTGTGTCATGCCCGGTGCCGCCGATGAGGTGCGTGATGCCGGTTTGGAGGATGACGGTAGAGCCATCGGGGTTCACCGCGACCAGTGCATCGACCGTGCCGCCCATGCCGTCGTCGACTTCGGTGACCTGGTATTGCGCGTTGATGAGGGCGGCCATGGTGGGGTATTCGCCGGGGAAGAATTTCGGTGCGCCGCCGAAGAGAGCAGAAAGAATTTTTGACGAAACACTGCCAAGGACGAGTCCGGAGAAAGCCAATACAAACGCACCCGGAACAGACAATGCCGCAAGCCCCAGTGCTGTAGTAATAGAGCTTGCGCCATACCCTACGCCGAAAGCCAGCGCCGTTGAAACGCCCAGTTTAATGTATTCCTGCGTATTTAAATTTGTATCGTGTAACAGCGTATTCACAACATTCGCCGCCGCTGCAACCGCACCACTCACCGCTGCTGCGTTTGTTCCCAAATAATGGACGCCATTTTTGTCAACAATAACAGCCTCAGAAAAATAGTTCAAAGATGCTGTGTGCGCAACAACGCCAGACACCGCTGTAATAGCTGCATTTTTGTAGTCCTGTGTATTCCAACTGCCACCATGCAGCGCAAAATCAATAGAAAAACGCCCCAGCGTTTGCGCAAAACCGTTACTGACAATCTGCGCATTCCATGTATCCAGCCCGAAAGTATCAATCAACAGGTCGCGCACCAATTCTTCCGCGCCCGATTGTGTTAATGTGCCTGCAATAACAGTGCCCGCCCATTGCTCAGACAAATACTTTGCAAGCTCTATAAAAGCATCATCAGGATCAAGCGTTCCATCGGAGAGGGCCAGAATATTATTGCCCAACCACTCCGCCATCGCCAGATGCCCACCTGTAGGGGAGGAAAACCATGAAACGGCTTGGTCCAGTTGATCGGAGATGAATTGGGCGGTGGTAGAGGCGGCCCGGTCTGCACTCTCCGCAACCTTGCTGACAAGATAAGTGCCCTGCCCTTCAAAATTGACCGTATCGGCGTCACCATAGAAAACGTAATCTTCGCCGTTAATACTGACAATTTTTCCCTGCTGATCCGGATTCTGTGTTAATAAATACGTATTACTCAGCTTGTAAACTTTCGTTTCTCCCCCCTCTGATATCTCAACCTGATATGTGCCGTAAGCTTCAATGCCGGCAGCTGAAGAAGGAACATAGCCGCTGTCATAAGCTTTATTGTAGTTATCAATTCCGTGATAATTTATAATTTTCAAAACTTCTTTTGCCAGCGTATAAACTACACCGACAACAGGGTTCACAAGCGTAATAACGGCTTCATCCAGATAGCCCAGCTTTGCGGACATATCAATGATAGCGTTGTCCAGTCCACCACCGAGAATCTGGTCGAAGTCGAGAATATTTACGTTAGCTCCTGATATCTGATTGCCATGTTCTGAAACCGGGTCATTTTTACCATTCTCAATGAACATCTTACCGCTGTAGTCGTAATTGGCAACTTCGCTGGAATATCCCATGGCTGCCAAATCACCTTGCGCAGACTCACCGCCAGGAGAAGCGAAAGCGTATACAATAAGATCATGCAAAATGCCCAGTGCTTGAGACAAATGCCCCGCCAAACTATGGCCGGTTGTTACGGTGACAGGGATGAAGTTTGGATCAGTGGCGGCGGTTGCGTTATAGTCGGATAGAAGCTGTTGAGCAGATTCGAACTGCTCAGATGCTAGACTCCCCGATACAATACTCAAATCAGCGGCAAGATCATTGAGATCAGTGATCTCTGTACCGCGACTGACCTGAATGGCTTCACCCGTCACGCTATCCACAACAACAGCACCAAAGTATCCTGTGTTTATATCAGGATTAGTAGCCATCACTTCAAAACGGTCAGCCACACCTCCGGGCATGCCAAAAAACTGCCCCGGTTGCAGATTCGAATACACTACCTGCGAAAGAAATGCTGTAATCTGCTTATCAGCCATGATTATTTCCCTCCGATTGGAACGCCGTCAAAAACTGTAGATATCAATTCATGCGGCACGTTAATAAAGAAGTGTGATCGATCAAAGTCCTTACCTTTTGGGGTGTCTGGCGCAAATGCATTTCTGTGCTGCATTTCATACCGCCCCCACACAGATGCTTTATTCATCCAAAAGGCAAATCCACCCGGAAAATACTGCGGATGCAGAGAAATGTGCCGACAGCCCATATCGGCTGATATATAATCATACCCCGGCAAAACATCCTCCGCATACATGGCAAAGGTTGACTTCCTGTAACCACGCTTATCTGACACGTAATCCCTTGAGGCAGCTTGAATAGCAATCGTCGCTTTAAGGGCGTTTCTATGTTTTTCCAAATCCAGAAGGTGAAGGAGCTTTCTTTTCTCCGGAAGTGGCATTACACGGTAATTCGTATTATACAAAGCCACATCATGCGGCTTTTTAACCAGCATATTCACCATACATGCCGTGCTTGCCCAATCTTTGCCAAAGGGCATGGTTTCCATTTCCATGTAATCCACACCGGGGGATAAATCCGTAGAAATATTTTCCAGTGGCAAGCTATGTTTTTCAGCAAAATCTTTCGCATAAACAGCTTTCCAGCGCCCCGCCGGAGGCGGGGGGTATTTACAATCCAGATGCTCCTTTGGGTCCTTCCACTGTCGTCCCTTACACCTATCTGGCATATCTTTGGAACCAAATATTTTTTTACGCATGTTCGCCTCCGCCATATAACCTATCGGATTTTCTACCGCCATAGCCGCTTCTTTGCATCCCCCCAGAAAAACCGCTATCATAAAAGCCACAGTTAATACTTTACACTTCATAGAGTCACCCATTACTGACAAGGACAAGAACCATAGTGACTATACCCCAGCGTTTCACCTTCACACAACCCCCAAAAAATAATAAAATCATTTACCAAAAAGCCCCTGCGCCGACGGTAGTGCCTCCCCGCATTGCGCCCGCGCGGATGAGGTAGATGTCGTTGTCGTCGCCGCCTTTCAGCGTATCGTCGCCTTTGCCGCCGTCGAGAATATCTGCGCCGCCGCCGCCGTCCAGTGCGTCGTCGCCCGCATCGCCGCGTAGGAGGTCGTTGTCCAATCCGCCCAGCAATGTATCATCTCCAAGGCCGCCGTTGAGGCGGTCGTTGCCCAGGCCGCCGTCGAGCAAATCATCATCCAGCCCGCCCACGATGTCGTCGTCGCCGTTGTCGCCGGTGAGGATGTCGACGCCCGCGCCGCCGTCGATCCAGTCGGCATCATCGCCGCCCGATATGGTGTCGTTGCCGGTTTCGCCGAAGAGGTCGTCTTTTCCTTTACCGCCGGAGAGGCTGTCGTTGCCCGCGCTCGCCATGATGACGTCGTCGCCATCGCCGCCTTCCGCGAAATCATCGCCGGCGTTCAGTTCCATCACGTCGCGGCCCGCGCCGCCCTCGACCACGTCGTCGCCCGCGCCGGCCAATATAATATCTTCGCCGTCGCCGGCGGAAATGGCATCGTTGCCTGATCCCGCGTGGATGAAATCATCGCCGCTTTCTGCGATGATGGTATCGTCGCCTTCGTCGCCGAACAATTCGTCACTGCCCGTGCCGCCGGTGATGATGTCATCGCCCTTGCCGCCGATGATGTGGTCATGGCCGTCGTTGCCGAAGAGCGCATCATCGCCGTCATCGCCCTCGATGTAATCAGAGCCGTCGTTGCCAGCGCTCGCCATGATGACGTCGGATGTTTCGCCGCCTACAGGAAGTATAATCTTACCTAAATCTCTCCACCCCCCCCTTCACCGTGACATCCGCATCAATAACCAACGTCACACCCTTGCTGGTGGAATAAACATTATACGTTTCTCCGTCATGCGCGCGGGTATCTTGAAGGGTGAGTTGGGCGTGCTGGATGGTGACGATGTCGCCGTGGTTGCCGAGGATGACGAAGGTATCGCCCTGTTCAAAGACATCGTCGATCTTCAGTTTCAGGCCGTCGCGGCTGAACCATGACCAGCGGGGGTCTTCCATGTTGAGGCCGTTGCTAACCTCGGCGGCAAAATCATGGTCAAGGCTGAGGGAAAAATAACCGTTTAGTGCGCGGAAAGCGTCTTGCCCATCTAGCAATGAATCCACGGCAGCAAGGGCAGGATCGACAATAGGTGCGGGTGCGCCGGGCATTGGCGTGATGGGGGATGTCGTATCATTCGCAATATCCAGCGTAAATGCAGTCTGTGTGGAAAGATGAAGATCGTTCGTGACGCTGATATCAAATGACCGCACACCCACTGCCGGATCATCTGTGTTTGAATCAAATTTTATATTCTGGAGCAAAAATTCATAGGTCGTATCGCTTGCTGTTCCCGCCAGTGTGAGAGAACCATCAGCATTATGCGTCGCGATAACGCCTGCACCGGTGAGCAGCGTATCATCCAGTGACAGACTGTCGCCGCTCTGTTGGCCAGCGGTAAAGGCGATGGTGGCTTCAATAAACGAACCGCCGTGCGGATCTGCGATATCAATGCCGGAGAGCAATGTGACAGGATCAAATACATGATCTACATGCGGGGAGATTTCAACCTCGATCACGACATCGTTAAAATCATGATCGCCGCCCTTGTACAGGTCTTCAAAGCCGATTTGCAGGTTGCCGTTTTCGTTGATGCCGGAGAGCGCGTGGATATCGCCGTCTTTATTGCTGATAGATGTGGAAGAATGATAGACGTTGCCGTTGATTTTTGTGACATCGCCCGTTGTATCGTTTATGAACACAAGATCGAGGTCATGCGCACGGTCGGTGATATCGGCAATCTGGTTTTTGTGGTTGGCGATAAACTCAAAATGTCCATCCTCAAGATCAAGTTTGCTATATTCTTTATTTTTATGAAAGCCGTCTGCGACAATAAAAAAGTTGATCTGCGTACCTGCCGCCAGCACGCCCAGATCGGCGATCAAATCACCCGCGTTAAAATCACCACCGCCGTAAACGCCCGCGCCTGTACCGGAAAGATTGGTGGCCAGCATTTGCACGCCTGTGATGACACCCGCTGCATCCGTCACGTAATAGCCAAGGGAGTTTTTGTAACCTGCTCCTTCGCTGACAAAATTGACTTTGACGTTGTGGTCTTGTGAAAGCGTCAGGTTTTCACGCATCACGCCATTCACGATATCTTCATCAACCTGCCCGCGCTCAATCAGGTCGGGGAAGTTTTGTGGCGTCGGGATATAATCATGCGCGGTGATGGTTTCTGAAACGGCGGCGCTCAGCATATCGGCACCCAGCGTGATGGATGGCGGCACAAGATTACCCAGAAGCCCTGTAATATTCACAGTGGCGGTATCCGTCAGCCCGCCGTCATCCTGAATTTGATAGGTAAAGCTGTCATTCCCCTGAAACAGCCCGCCGACGTTCAGCATGAAATCGCCGTTATCCTCCAGCACAAAACTATTGCCGCCCGCTGTGGTATAAGTGCCGGAGACAGCGGTGATCGCATCCCCATCAGGGTCAGTATCGTTGGTAAGAACATTGCCCGCAACGCTCGCCATATTGCCCGCGTCAAACATATCATCGACGGCGTTTGGGGCTTCGTTGGTGGGGAAGAAAATTTCATCAATCTGGTCTGCCGTGCGGAACACCTGCCCATTCACCTCCATCACGGCAATCGGCCTGCCGTCGGCATCGTCAATAAACCAGTTTTTCACCAGCATTGTGCCGGGCATGGGGGTATTGCTGATATTATCATGCGCAGTAATCAGCAAATCATCCCCCACCTGCGTAAAAATAAACCCCGTATTCACGGGGTCGGGGACGAAGATAGAAAGAACGTTAGCACCGATGCTGTCATCAATTGTTTGCTGCCCGGCAATCGCGGGATTGACCGTATAAATATCATCCCCGCCCGCGCCGCTGAGGGTATTGGCGCCAAGGTTGCCTGCAATCCGGTCATCACCTGCACCGCCGACGACGTTTTCGATGTTTGAAAACTGGTCTGATCCGATATCTGCCCCAAAAGCAAACCCGCCTGCCAAGTCCACAAATATCCCGTTTGTCGCACTGGAATACACAATGGTGTCATCCCCCGTACCACCGTCATACACATCATCCCCAAGCCCAGAACCTGCGATGATGGTATCATTCCCACCGCCAGCATACACATTGTCATCGCCGGCATTGGCATACAGCAGGTTACTGCCGTCACCGCCTGCGATGATATCATCCCCATCGCCGGTGATAATGTTTTCTATGCTGACAAGGTCAGCGTTTCCAAAGTCGCTTGAGAGCAAATGTCCCGCGCTGCTGGCCGTATAGCCGAAAGAAATGGAAACAGGACCACCCTGAGAAGGCGCAAAGAACAATATATCAAACCCTTCCGCCGTCGTGTTTGCGATCTGCGAAAACAAAGGTCCGGGAAAAGGTGATGACGGCTGCACGGAAAGTGAAAGCGGCGTGGTCACAAAGGCCGTATCGTACGACACATGCGTAAAGCCGGATGCATCTGAAACGCCCATCCCCATCTGCGTTGCGGCCAGTTGCACCGTGACGCCGTTGACCGCATGGGAAAGATCAAGCGTATCGTTACCATCACCGCCGTCATACAGCGTGGCCTCTGCGCCGGAGGCCAAAACGATGGTATCATCCCCGTCATAGGCAAACGCCGTGTTAAAACCTGCAACAACATCCAGCACATCATCGCCATTGCTGCCGTTTTGCTGATCGGCCAGCGTGCCATCAGAAAGCTGCAAAACAGGAAACACCCCCATATCCTGCGTATCCGCGAAGGTGATGCTGCCGCGTCCGGCGATCTCGTAAATGACATCTGCGCCGTTGGAGGTATAGCGCACATCCGCTGCCGTAATCCCCTCCCCCAGCGTAAAGGTGTTGCGGGCAAAAATAACGTCCGCGCCTGTGGGCGGGATTTCCCAGTCGACGACACCTGTGTAAACATCATCGCCGCCGGTGTAAACAAACTGCGTGTTTGATTGGTAGTTCAGCGGGTTGACGGTGTTGAGGTACGTCACCACATCATCGCCCGTGCCGGTGATGATGGTGCTGTCGGCTATCGTGAGTCCGTTCAGGGCCGTGATTGTATCGCCGTGGTCTGATCCCCGGAACGTGAACACATCGGGCGCGCCCGGCACGAAAGTGCCGCCCCATGTAAAAATATCTTCCGCGCTGCCCTGCATCACGCTGGCGCCGTTTGAGAAATCAGTCATAAACGTTGCCGGCAAACTTCCGGCACCGCAGCTGTAATCAACCGTGCCCGCCATATAAACGCCGGAGGGTATTCCCGCCGCGCTCTCTCCCGCTGCACCCGGTTGCGGCATTGCGCCCACGGCATCGAGTTTCAGCGTTGCATTCTCTCCAAAGCCAAAAATCTCCGCCCCATCAATCCGCGCACCATTTTCTTCCTGCAAAGAACCGTTGCCAGAGAAATGCCAGGTGCCGGTTTCAAGGGTTGACCTGTCGACATCGCCGCCCATGTCTATGATGGTGCCAGGGGGAAGGGGGGATTGTGGGGTGAATTCATCCTCGAAGTTTGTGAGGGTGAGATTCTCGATGCTGTAGGCAAAATCAATATAATGTGGTTGGAAACCTTGATGCTCAATCCTGAATCCTTCTTGGTACAGGGTTCCCCCTGTATTCATGAACATCACGTCCACACCATGCGGCATATTCGTGTAAACAAGGCTGTCAGTTCCGCTGCCGCCGTCTATAAAGTCATTATGCAGTGATCCCTGTATTGTATCATTACCTGCTCCTGCGTATATGACATCATTGTCATTATTACTTCCCGCAAAGGTAGAACCCGCATCAGACAGATCAACCTGCGTATCTGCTAAAACAAAATACGCTAAAACAGGTAAAGCAGAGTCTGATGAAATCCCATATGCCTGCGCGAGAAAGGCATCTGTTGAATATGTGGCAGCCGCAATTGTTGGAATGTGCGACCCTGCATCTGGTATTATATGCAACAAAACATCAGACAACAGATTGAGGGTTGGTTCTATGCCCAGTGTGACCGCAGCGGATTTCATGGCGGCAATAACGGACAGAACATCGCCAGTATCAGGATTTGTAATGTCGCCTGTGCTGGGGTTCGTATGAAGGATGTTCTGCCTGTAAGGGCCATCCACACCCAAGGCTAAAAAGAAAGGGTTGCCCGCCCAACCGGCGATTTGTTCCGGATGCTCTCCTGCAGGGTCAAATAAAATGTTTGCAGCGGCTTGGGCGTCTTGTATAGCAATATTAGATGCATTAGGAAGTTCGTGATTGGGGTTAGGGTTTGGGTTTTCAGGTGTTCCTTTTAAGCTCAGGATATCTTCAACAATGGAGAGGGCAATTGCGTTAGACGCGGCTTGTACCCCTTCCTCCAAGGAATCAAATCCGTTTGGAACAGCATTCTCTCCAAAACGGATTTGATACTGCTCTATTGTATACTCACGAATGAATGCGGAATAACCTCCTGTGCCAGCATTCACATCCGGTACCCCACGTAAAAACACCCATGCGGCGGGGTCAACATCTGTTGCGGGAGAAAAATCGCTATCAAACCTGTTCGGAAGCGATGCCGATACGTTTTGCAAATCAACCGGGCTGCCCTGCCTGTCCACGATAATAGGGTTGTTATTTTGGTCAAATCCACGAGAAAAAAGGGCCTGTCCCTGATCGTCAACGGTTATAAGACCGAAAACCAGAGTATAAGCATTCGACCACAGGCCAGGCGTTGTGTCCTCTTGTGGGAGAGCCTCGCTACGCAGCAAGGTCAACTCTGGAACGAACTCCGCTAATGAAAAAGGCATACCTCTTACCCCCCTTTGTTTTCTTGTTGCTTTGGACCTTCTTGAATCACAATTTGATTTGTATATTGCAGAACCGCGTTATAAAACTCAGGCCAAAGTTCCTGACGAACATTTCTAAATTCTATTCTGAAGCTAACCGTATTTGTATGTGTAGAAATAGTGCATCCATGGTTCATATTCTTTCCACATACAACGACTGCCGGATACCCATCTAAGGAGGCAACATGCGTATCTGCAGCAATGTATATTTCAAAATTATGCAGGTGCGGGTCTTCTGTGTCACGCTTCCATGCGTGGAAACCATGTTCTATCGGCAAGCTCTGTAACGTAATGCCTGCATCACGTATGGATTTTTCGACAACGCCGTATATTCCTTTGGGGGTACGCTGCGTAATTGGATAAGCTCTTATTTGCAGTACGCCCGTAAACGGTTTCCTTGCTATTTTTTGTTTTGGAAACGACTTACCCGGCATAAAAGAAAAATAAGTAACCTCAATCGGTTTATCCTTACTGCAAATAAAGGGTACGCGCTCCCGATGTCTATCAATGACCTTTGATGCTTCTATATCGCCAACACTGCCATTTCGGGCATAAAGTCCCTTAATAT
>JAPPOU010000137.1 GCA_028817795.1 Alphaproteobacteria bacterium | reverse complement strand
CCCATAAGCCTCAATGGTACTTTATGCTTGAATTGTTCAACGTCTGCGATATAGCGTTTTATTTCTGAGGTATTGGCCATGGTGTGCTCCCGTTCACTATTGGGTATATATTATTCATAAATATAAAATATGTCAACAGGGCGCGTAAGGTTTATAAAGGGGAGAGGCCGGCACCCTAAAGAATGCCAGCCCCCCAGGGGTAACGTATGGCTACGTTATTGTATTTGCGTTACTTTCCCTTTTTTCCCTGTGTGAGGAGCTTGCCTTTGGCAATCTCGATCTTGCGGGGCTTCATGGCTTCGGGGATGTCCCGGACCAGCGTGATGTTTAAAAGCCCGTTTTCAAGGCTCGCATCCGTCACGCGGATATGGTCGGCCAGTTGGAAACGGCGTTCAAATGCACGTTCGGCAATGCCACGGTGGAGGTAGGTGTCTTCTTCAGGTTCCTCTTTCTCCGCATGACGGCCCTGCACGATCAACTGGTTTTCATGCGCCGTGATCTCGATATCCTGGTCGGTAAACCCGGCAACAGCCATTGTGATGCGGTAGTTATCTTCGTCCGCTTTCACGATGTTGTATGGTGGCCATGATATGTTTTGATCGCCGCGCAAGCTGTTTTCCAGCATGTGCGAGAGATGGTCAAAGCCAACGGTGGAACGGAAAAGTGGTGAAAAATCAAGTGCGTTCATGATATCCTCCTTGAGCAATATCAGTCTTTACGTTTTGCCTTATCGCCCTATAGGGGCCGACAGGGACGGCTATTTATTAGAAACCTCACCATGAGCGTTTCCAGCCATCTGTTCCATGATATAGGGCAAAATTTTGAGTCGTCAAGTGTTTCAGGAGAGGGTTGTTAAAATATAAATGATTACAAATATTTATGTTGTAGGCGCATGTCTGCGGCGAATTTTCCGGGCATGGAGCGTGCCCTGTTCAGCCGCTGCGCCAAATGTGTTACGGATGTGATGCTCGTGTATGTTTTTAGCAAGACTGGTTAGGTTATGGTTGATAGCGATCTCCTCAGCTGTTTTACCTGTTTCTGCGCCGTAGTTATTGGGGGCTTTGGGCGCTGTGTCTGCGCCGTGTGTGAGAAGATGTTCTGCGATGCGTTCATAACGGCTCCATATCGCCCACATGAGGACAGTTGATCCTTCATTGTCTTGTGCGCTGGCATTTGCACCGCCCTGCAGAAGAGTTCGTGCAGCATCAATATGTTCGGTTTTTCGGTGCGCTACCGTATACATCAGCGCTGTCCAGCCATCGTTATCTCGTTCCTCTGTTTTTGCGCCGTGGTCCAGAAGTTCTTTTATAATGCGGGCATCTCCTCTGTCGGCTGCGAACATTAAAGCCGTGCGGCCTGTGCCGTCTTTTAAGGTCAGGTCCGCACCGTCTTTGATGATATCGATGCATCTTTCAATTTCCCATTCAAGCATTGTGCGGGTTGTGCTGTCGTGGAATATATCCAGCAGCTCTTTCCCTTTTCTGTGCGCTTCTTTTTGCGCTTTTGTTTTGAATATGCTTTTGAACATTTTACGGTTGTCTTGTTGCTGGCGGGATGACGCGGTGGATTTTACGGGTGCGGGTTGTGCCGTGTTCAGCGGCTGCGCGTAATACTGTCTCAACATATTGCTTGCGTATGCTTTGGGCCAGAGCTGTAAGGTTAAGGTCCCGTGCTATGTCTTCAGCCGTTTTCTCTTGGTCGAATGCATGGTTTTCAGGTGCTTTGGGTGTTGTATCGGCGCCGTGGTCAAGCAATGCTTGCGCTGTGCGCTCATTTCTGTTCCATATAGAACGCATCAGTGCCGTTACGCCTTTATCTGTTTGCGTGCTGGCATCTGCGCCGTGTTTTAGGAGAGCAAGGATAGTGTTAATATTCTCTGTAGAACTGTTTCCGATGGCATGCATTAAAGCGGTGCGGCCCTTACTGTCTTTATCTTCTGTTTTTGCGCCGTGTCGTAATAGCGTTTCTACAATGTGGGTTCTGCCATCTCTTGCGGCCAGCATCAGGGCCGTGCGCCCGCCATTCTCTTTCAAAGTCAAATCAGCCCCGTTTTCTATGAGATGGACGCAGGTTCTGGTGGCTGTTTTACTCATGCGCATTGTCGAGCGCAGCAGGTCTAGCACTGTTTGACCGTTTTTCCGTGCGGTGCGTCTTGCTTTTGCTGTGAATAAGTTTTTAAACATTGGGCTATCTTACTGCTGATGGGCGTGCACGACGAACCTTACGAGGGCGGGTCGTGCCCTGTTCAGCCGCTGCGCGAAAAGTGCTCTTGATGTACTCTGTATGTATTGTTGAGGCAAGTTTTGTGCGGCCCGCTTTTTCTGCTATTTCTCCGGCGGTTTTCCCTTTTAACCCCCAGTAATTGGTTTTCATTATCGGGGTTGTGTCAGCGTTATGCGCAATAAGGATTTTTGCCAGGCGTTCATGTCCATTGAGTATGGCATACATAAGTGCTGTTTCTCCGCCATTACTTTGCGTGCTGGCATCTGCGCCGTGCTCAAGAAGGGTCAGCGCTGTATCGGTGAACTCTCCTCTGGTAATGAGCGTTGTGTACATTAAGGCTGTGAAGCCATAGGAGTCTTGTGTGTTTGGCTTTGCGCCATGTTCTAAAAGGCAACGTGCAACTTCTGTGTTCCCTGTTTCTGCTGCAAGCATGAGCGCTGTAACTTTTCCACTAATGGTTTGAGACAGGTCAGCGCCACTCTCAATCATGTGTATACAGTTTTTGATATCCTCCGGTTTTTTTTCGGGGTATCTACGCAGAAGTAAGTGGAGTTTTTTGAGGAGGGCTTTGCCCTTTTTTCGTGCGGCGCGCTCAGCCTCAGTTTCTCTTTTTTCAAATATATTATTAAGCATTAGTCTACTCTGATTGCAGGTGAGGGGGCGCGATGGACTTTTCTGGCGCGTGTCGTGCCTTGATTGGCGGCGGTCTCGAACGCATGTGTGACTCTGTGTACGCGTATTACCTCTGCAATGTCTTCATACCCCCGGTCCTGTGCGATGGTTTCGGCTGTGCGTGGCGCCATATGTCCCTTTATTGGAGGCGTTTTCAGTGTTGAATCTGCGCCGTATGATAGCAGGAGCTTAACGGCTTTTTTCTGTCCGTAATGGGCGGCGTGCATTAGCGCTGTCCAGCCGTTAATATTTCTGGCATTTATATTTTCTGTATTCGCATTTTCGTCATTTGCGTTACAGATGACGGTAATGATATCGCAGCAATCTGCTTCTGCGGCATACATAAGGGGGGTTGTCCTATTGCAGCCGCGCACATCAACAGAGGCACCTTGTTTAATGAGGGCTACGCATGCTGATATTGTCTTGTAATCGTCGAGCTGTTTATCCTCCATAAGATGCACAAGATCTTGCCCCAGTTCTTCAGCATATTCTTTTGATATCTTGTTAAGCTTATCAAATGTGTAAAAATTCGCACGTTCTTCAAATATGTTTCTAAACATCAGGAGGGTCCTTTTTAAGCTTCTAGAGGTTATCGCATTATGTAAATAATGTCAATCCCGGATCATGAATTTGTTTTATTTCAATGCTTTACACAGATATAAAAAGAGCGGCCAGTGGCCGCTCTTGGGTGGAAGCTTTTGACTGTTATCAGTCCTTTGCTTCTTCTTTCTTCTCTTCTTTTTTCTCGTCCTGATCGGCCAGCGCGGCAACGCCAAGGCCTGCGTATTTGGAGCCGAATTTGGCAATGCGGCCTTTTTCCAGCACGCGTGCCGTGCCGCCTGTCCACGCGGGGTGGTTCAGGGGGTCAATATCCAGACGCATCACATCACCAGGTTTGCCCCAGCAGCTGCGCGTTGTGAATTCTGTACCATCGGTCATAACGACCTTGATTTCGTGGTATTCGGGATGAATATCTGCTTTCATCGCTTGTCTCCTTGGAATCTCGAAGGGGCTTTTTACAGCTATTTGGCGTAATAGGCAAGGGAAATATTGACTTCCGGGTGCAGGAATGGCCAATCTGTGGCACGCAGGAAGGGTAATAGCGACAGAATGGTGTATAGTTTTACAGAATCAAACGGTCGGAAGGGCAAGCCGGTCAGATTGTTGAGGCCGTATCTGCAGCCGTATAAGGCGCGCATTGCGCTGGCTTTTCTGGCGCTGGCGGTGGCGGCGGGAACGGTGCTGGCCTTTGGCTGGGGGCTAAAGCAATTGGTTGATAAGGGCTTTGCCGATCAAACTGGTGCTTATCTGAACCAGGCGCTGCTGGCATTGCTGGCGGTTATTTTGGTGCTGGCCGCATCAAGCTATACCCGTTTTTATAATGTGCATTGGGTGGCTGAGCGCATTACGGCTGATCTGCGCCGCCGTATCTTTGAAAAGCTTTTAACGCTGGACCCGTCATGGTTTGAAAACAGCAGTACGGGCGCAGATGTATCCCGTATCAATGCCGATACCAGTGTTTTGCAGTTGGTGATGGCAGCGAATCTGCCCAGCGCGTTGCGCCATGGGCTGACATTGATCGGCAGCGTTATCATGTTGTTTGTCGTCAGCCCCGTTATGACGGGTATGGTGATGCTGGGCGTACCGCTGATTGTTTTGCCGTTGGTCTATTTCGGGCGGCGCGTGCGTGTGCGCTCACGCGATACGCAGGCGCGGGTGGGAGATATCAGCGCCTATGGCCATGAAGTTTTGCAGGGTATTCAGACGGTGCAGAGCTTTGGCTATGAAGAACCGGCAGCGGAAAAGTTCGGCGGTCTTGCAGACCAGACGTTTAGAGCAGCGCTGAAATATATCCGTATGCGATCCCTTTTAACGGCATTAGTTATTACGGTTGTTTTTGGCGCGGTGGGCGTTGTGTTGTGGCTGGGGGGGCACAAGGTTCTGGCCGGGGAGATGACGGCAGGCGAGCTGTCGGCCTTTGTTTTTTATGCCATCATGGTTGCAGGGTCAGTCGGCGCGATTGGCGAGGCGATGAGCGCCTTTAGTCAAGCTATTGGCGCGGCGGACCGCATTACAGAGCTTTTATCTGCCGGTAGCACGCTCAGCGGTATTGCGCATATGGATGCTGAGATCGCAGGTGCTGTGCGGTTTGAAAATGTATCTTTCCGTTATCCGACCCGGCCTGATGTTCTCGCGCTTGATGCTGTATCTTTCGATGTGAAGCCTGGTGAGGTCGTTGCGTTGGTGGGACCAAGCGGTGCCGGCAAGACGACGATATTCCAGTTGATGCAGCGTTTTTATGATCCGGGCGAAGGACGCGTGATAATTGATGCCATGAACGCAGCGGATTATATACCGGAGGACGTACGCCGTTGCATGGCTGCTGTATCGCAGGACCCGGCTATTTTCTCCGTATCCGTCATGGAAAATATCCGCATGGGTAAGCCATCTGCAACAGATGAAGAAGTGCAGCAGGCTGCTGTGTTGGCGCAGGCGCATGATTTTATCATGGCCTTGCCTGAGGGGTATGATACTGAGGTTGGGGAACGTGGCAGCCGTTTGTCGGGCGGCCAGAAACAGCGTATCGCCATTGCACGTGCGATTTTGAAGGATGCAAAAATATTGCTTTTGGATGAAGCGACATCCGCGCTGGATTCGCATAATGAAGTTGCCGTGCATGCGGCGCTGAAAAACCTGATGCAGGACAGGACAACCTTGATTATCGCACATCGCCTTTCCACCGTGCAAAACGCGGACAGGATTATTGTGATGGACAAGGGAAAAATCGTTGCCGAAGGGGCGCATGGCGAGCTGTTTGGGAATGATAGTTTGTATACGCATCTGGCGGGTTTGCAGCTGGAGGCGCGGGCTTAGGCATTTTAACCCTCTCCCAAGGGGAGAAGGAAAAGCAGAATGACAAGTTCTTAATTTAAGGTGCAGGTGCCGGAGTACTTTGTCTTTTAGGCGGCGTAATGCTTTTCCCGGCTTTAAACCATTTTTTTGTTTGTGATCCGCCTTCGTGCGTAATGATTTGTGCAGGGCCGTCTTCACGGTGTAGTTCGCCTCTAATTCTCCATTCTTCCAGCTTTTCGCCATTAGGGAAAGTCTTGATGACAGCAGGGTCGTCTTCACGGTCTTCTTTACCCTTTTTCATCCACTTTATTTCTGTGTGACCATCTGGGTGAAAGAGTACAGAGGCAGGACCGTGATCGTTATGCAGTATCCCTGATTTGTTTTTCCATTCAAAAACTTTTGTTCCATCGAGATAGGTTCTTACGCATGTTGGGCCGCCACCGCGTCTGCCGGGCGCGTCATTGAGGAACCATTCTTCCTCCCGCCGCTCTTCTTTTGTGCCCTCCCTTTGGTCGACTCTTATAAAGGCAGGGCCGTTTTCGCGGTGTTTGCGGCCATTTTGAAACCATGTTTCTTCCGTTCTATTCCAACCTTTATATATGCGGGCAGGGGCGCCATCTCTGTGCAGGTTTAGGCCTTTGTGCCATTCTTCTGTGCGCCCCCCCATATAGTCGGTTTTAACGCGTGTCGGGCCACCGTCTGCACGGAAAAACGCTCCCTTTTGATGCCATTCTTCCTGAATGACAGTTTTACCCTTTTTTTTGCGGACGGCAGGGCCGTCTTCGCGGTGCAGTTTTCCATTTTGGAAGTAGTATTCCGTGCGTGGAGGGGACACAATTCTTGCGATCAAGGCTTCTAAGGGGGTGCCTCCCCTTGTGTCTGTTTCGATCATGGCCGGGCCGTCATCCCGGTGAAGCTGGCCGTTTTTCGTGTATATCGTAACGTCCAGTCCGTCTGCTATTTTTAAGGTATGCTTTCCATCTGAAAAGTTGCTGAGAGTCAGAGCGGAAACGGCGTTTAGCATGTCACGGTGAACGGAGCCGATATTTTCACGAACGCTTGCTGTATACATATTGTTTTCCTGTGGTGCCATAATTTGCGCTATCCATGGAGAAAGACTGACAATATCAAGCGTTTTAAGATAGCTGTACCCGTTCTTGTCTGCATTGGGTTGCAGACTGTCTGTAATACGTTCGCATTCTGCTTGCACATGACCGGGGAATGAAGCATCCAGCTTTGCAGAAAAAGAACTGCTGTCAGGTTGAGCGTTTATTATTCGTTCTGATAGGTCAGTCTGTGGGTCAGCCTTTTGCAGCCGATCAATGGCATCTGTCACCATGGGGTGATTGAGGGGTTTAAAGCGTCCCATCATAAAAATGGTTGCCGTGCCAAAATAGTCCACAACTTTGTGCGCGGTATGAGCGTTTTTGGATGACGCTATTTCCTGCCCAATACGTTCCAGTTCTTCAAAAAATGTGTCGCTGGCTTCACGCAGTTTGTCCCCTTCCGGCCCTTCATCTATTTGGTCACGAATACGGGCATGGTTCAGCATAAGCCAGCTTTCATAGCTGTGCGGGTTTTCATCCTCTACCAATGAAAAGTTTTTGCGGCCCCATTGGAATACAGAGTCATCAATTGCTTTGCCCAGCGTGTGTTCATCTGCGTTGTGAAAGCGTTGTGCAATATTGGGGTTGAGTATGGTGTTTGTGTAATGGTGCTGCATATCGTGGTTACCGGCAGAGGCCAAAAGTTGCATGGCCTCCAAAAGTTTTTCCGGTTTGTGTTGGGATAGGGTTTCCATCATTTTATTGTCAAAAGCCAGTACAGGCACAGATGTACTGCTTTTTTTACGGCCATGCTCGTTTTTTTCAAAGACCTGCAAAAACCCAAGCGCGAATTTTGAGTCCTTATATTCAATGACGGAATCGAAATATGTATCTTCCTCTTGTTTTAAACCCGGTTCATTAAGGGCGCCCATGGGCATCATGACCAGTTCTGACAAGATTGTATTTCCAGTGTATTGCGCAACGTCCCGGAACATGGATTTCAGGGAGTCCGGGGATGCCAGTTCTTGCTCGCGTTCAAATTTTTTGCCCTTGAACTTACGTCGGTGTGCTTGCGCGATATCTTTTCTAAGCTGTTGAGAGAGGACCTCTAGATACGGTGAAAGCCGTTCAGCTTCAAGGCCTGCGACAATTGTATTGTCCTGCCGCATATAATCCATGAAGCGAAACAGTCCATGCAATTTTTCTGTGCTCAGCGATGTAACAACAGGCGATTTCAACAGACAGACTCCCGACTTAATATCACGTAGAGTCTATCAATACTTTGTTGATAAATTATTAAGGAAATAGGTCCTGACCCTAGCGCACAAACACCAGATCCACACGATCCAGCGGGGATTGATCTGTTTCAGTGCCAAGGGCGCGCACATCAACGCGGTTGGGCTTAATGCCGTTATCCATCAGATAAGCGCGAACGGACAGGGCGCGGGACAGGGAAATGCGGCGGGCGCTGGATTTGTTACCGTCTTCCCCCGTGGCATAGGCGCGGACCTGCAGGCGTGTGTCCGTCAGGTCTTTCATTTGCGCGACGATGGCATCCAGTTTGTCCTGCAAAATGGCGTCAATTTCGCTGCTATTGTCGGTAAAGGTGAGGACAAGGTCTTTTTTGGAAGGTACGGCGGGAGGGGGTGTTTTGGGTTTCGCAGCGACCTGGGGTGCGGGCGGTGTTGTGCGTGGCGCGACGTGTTTGGGTTCAGTGTACGCGGGTGCTGGCTGTACAGGTACGGCGCGGTGTGGCTTTTCAGCAGGTATAAGGGTCTTTGCGGTTGTGCTCTTGGGCTGTGCTGTAAAGACAGGCTTGAGCAGTTTGCGTGGCACGGTGCTTGCTGGTTGTGCCAGAGGTTCTGCACGCACGGCGCTGAGCGGATAATTATCCGGCAGGCGGCGTGATGTAATGGGAGCCGGGAAATTGCCGTTATCAGGTGCGTAAGAGGGCTGATAAGTGTTTTGGTAGCCATCGTTATCGCCGGGCAGGGCATCAAGTACGCCTAAATCAACTTCGACAGAAGGTTGCGTGGATTTATAATCGTGGTATTGCGCCCACGCAGGTACGGAAGATAGCAGGCAGGCCAGAGCGGCGATTGCGGCTATGCGTTTTTTCATGATGCCGACCGTGCTTTTTGCGGCGCGGCGCTCGCGATATGCTTTGCCAGCGGGGGGTATATTCTTGGGTTGGCGGCAATAATGCTGTTACGTCCATGAATAAAACTTTTCCCGCCGCCAATCTCGCTGACGTGCGCGCCTGCTTCCTTGGCAATCAGCGCACCTGCGGCAACATCCCATGCATTCAGGCCGCGCTCCCAATAGGCATCGAAACGGCCAGCCGCGACATAGCATAGGTCAAGGCAGGCGCTGCCGTTGCGGCGAATGCCGGAGCAGTTGCCCTGTAGGGAAACGATTTCGGGCGCAAATGCAGGGTCTTTTTCAGAGCCGACGGCCAGCAATGCATCCGCCAGATTTTCCCGTCCTGAAACGCGCAAGCGGCGGTTGTTCATCAGCGCACCCACGCCTTTTTCGGCGGTGAACATTTCGTCCTTAATAGGATCATAAATAACACCTGCGATAATCTCGCCGTCTTTTTCCAGCGCGATGGAAACCGCCCAGTGCGGGATGCCGTGCAAAAAGTTCGTTGTGCCGTCCAGCGGGTCGACAATCCAGCGGTTTGCGGTATCTTCGCCTATAGTTTCACCGGATTCTTCCATCAGGAAGCTGAATTTGGGCCGTGCTTTTTGCAGAACGGCCATAACCGTTTTTTCAGCCTTCAGGTCGGCATTGGAAACAAAATCACCAGGGCCTTTTCTTGAGACTTGCAGGTTTTCTACTTCACCAAAGTCACGCAACAGGCCGCGCCCGGCTTTTTCAGCGGCTTCAACCATAACGTTCATATGCGGGGAGCGACGGACGTGTTGTGACATGGTTTTTAGTCCTTTGCGCGTTCGACGTAGGAGGCATCTTCTGTTTTCACAACAATGCGCGTGCCGGATTCAATATGCGGCGGCACCATAACGCGTACGCCGTTTTCCAGCATGGCGGGCTTGTAGGATGATGATGCCGTCTGGCCTTTCACGACAGGGTCGGCCTCTGTAATCAGCGCGGTCACCTGGTCGGGCAGGGAGACAGACAGGGGTTTGCCTTCGTGCATTTGTGCCGTCACGATCATGCCGTCCTGCAAAAACGCGGCAGGGTCGCCGATCAGATCTTTGTTAATAATGATCTGCTCGTAATTGCCTGTGTGCATGAAGGTATATTCATCATCATTGGCGAACAGGAACTGGTATTCCTCTTCCTCTACGCGGGCGCGTTCGACCATATCCTGTGTTGCGAAGCGTACATCTGTTTTTGTGCCACTTTGGATATCGCGCATAATCACCTGCGCCACCGAGGCACCTTTGCCGGGGGTGCGGATTTCGTTTTCCATGACGATCCAGAGTTTATCGTTATATTCCACCACCATGCCTTTGCGCAGGGTATTTGCGGCCACTTTCATTTTTGCACCTTTTTTCTTTCACTCTTTGCGAGATATGATTGCTTTTCCTAGATTTTCTAGAGCAATTTGTAAATCGTTTTCTTTGATTCCGGCAACCATACCTGTGATGTTTTGGGTCTCCGCCATAGTTAAGGGGCGGGTTTGGGGTGGTTTACGCGGTTTATTATTCATAACAATACTGTTTTGGATGATTTTGATATCCTTGATCGCGGCATAGCCAAAAAACATATTCAGTCGCTCGATCAGAATGGATTTCTGATAACTGAATTCCAGCGCATGGGCCGGGCGGACCGCCAGGTGCAAGACGGCCTTCCCTGGTGTTTTTGCCCCTTTGGGTGCACGGGAGAACTTTAGTTCGATGGGCGTTGCTTTTGCCGCCCATTCTGTCCCCGCGATTTGCTGCCATTCCGCCACCATTTTTCCGAAAAGCATGTTTTTCCGGCCAAAGACATCTTTGGTCAGGCCGGGCACAAGGGCGGACATGGGGCGCGGTGAGTTGTATTTTGACATGGAGGGAGTGTAGCATGTGGAAAATTTCAACGATAGAGGCCTGTTTACCGTGACAAGAAAGGTCAAAGCCCTGCAATCCGCCCTTTTGGATTGGTATGGTAGCCATAAGCGCGTGATGCCGTGGCGGGCGGTGCGGGGGCGGCCAAACCCTTATCATGTCTGGCTGTCCGAAATTATGTTGCAGCAGACGACAGTGGCAACGGTGGGGCCTTATTTCCAAAAATTTATTCAGCGTTGGCCCACGGTGAGTGACCTTGCAGGGGCATCGCAGGATGAGGTTCTCACGGCTTGGGCAGGGCTTGGTTATTACGCGCGCGCCCGCAACCTTCATAAATGTGCCAATGTGATAGACAAAGAGTTTAAAGGAAAGTTTCCAAATGCGGAGGCGGCGCTTTTAACTCTGCCGGGTGTCGGGCCATATACCGCTGCCGCTATCGCCTCCATTGCTTTTGGGCGGCAGGCTGTTGCGGTTGACGGGAATGTTGAGCGTGTTGTCAGCCGTTATTTCGCTGTTAAAGAGCCGTTGCCTGCATCGAAGCCGCTTTTGAAAGAAAAAGCAGTGTGGTTGGCGCAAAACAACCCGAACCCGGCTGACTTTACGCAGGCGTTTATGGAGCTTGGCGCGACGGTCTGTACGCCGCGCAGCCCGAAGTGTGGCCTGTGCCCATGGCAAAAAACCTGTAAGGCAAAAAAGGATGGTATTACAAGTGCCTTACCTACAAAACTTAAAAAGAAAAGTCAGCCTGTCCGTTACGGTGACGTGTTTTGGATTGTGCGGTCAGACGGCGCTTTTCTGGCGCAAAAGCGGGGTAGTGAAGGGCTTTATGCAGGCATGTACCAATTGCCGACAACCGACTGGGTTAAAAATGCAAAAGTAATGCGTGCCACGGCGCTGGAGGGTTTTGAGCATGTAAAATTTTTACCCGTTGACGTGAAAATCAAGCACAGCTTTACGCATTTTGATTTGGTTTTAAGTTTGCATGTGGTGAAAACCCAGCGTAAAAGCCTTGATAAAAAGTTGAAAGATAGCTTATGGGTATTGCCAAAAGATATTGATAACTATGCTTTTCCAACACTCATGAAAAAGGTGATGCGTGTGGCGCGTCAGTCTGGGTATTGAGGCTTGGAAAGGCTTTGATATATACTGGCAAAATCTCGGTGGAAGAGGGGGATTGATGTTTAAGCGTTTATTTTTTGTGCCGGTGTTTTGCTTTGCGCTATTGGTGGCGGCGACTTCTGCAGCGCGTGCCGGGTTGGAAGCGGGCGAGGCCTATGTTTTCCCCTCTTTTGAAGAGCTTATGCAGACAGGGATTATGCTGGGCGCTTTGGATGCCAACGATACGGAAACTTTAAATGAATACATACGTTTGATGTATTGTGACCTGTACAAAGAAAATTATAAGGATGACTTTACGTGGAGTAATGTCAGGAAGCAAATTTATGCCAAGATAGACTCTAAAAACGAATATTACCGCACGCTTTATCAAATTATAGGACGCATAAATCTGGAGCCGTACGATTTCCGGCTTGGCGGTTTCCCGCTTACGGCAAGAACGCAGTTTAAAAATGTGGGATATTTGTCGATGTTCTCAGTCAATAACGCAAAACCTTATTGCGATATGGGGGTGATCGACAATATGCGCCGTGATTTTGACAGGTTGTTGCCACGTGATGTGAACGTTGTTTTGAATCATCCTTTTACATTTACGTTCATCAAAATGACGGAGTCTGAGGCGGAGGACCTGATCGCCCGCATGCAGCGCCGATATAATTCAGATCGTGAGCTTTTTGTACGTATTCGGCTTCGTATCGTGGGCCCCCCTCCCGGAGGATCGGAGGAGGCTTTAGCTGTACGTAACCGGCTGAATATGTTGGGCAGCTTGGTTGGTGTAGATGTGTTTATGGACAGGGAGATGACGCAGCCTGTTATCAAGGTGCCTATTGTCGGAGATAAGGATGATGAAGAAGGGGAGGGGTAAGATTACCCCTCAAGCCTTGCCATCTTACCCTTTTATCTGCGCTCTGATCTCCTGGCGCAATACATCAATAGGCCACGCTTTCCCTTTGTTTTCAAAGTGCCAAAATGTCCAGCCGTTGCAGGATGGCAGGCCTTGTAGTGCTGCGCCAACCTTGTGAATGGACCCTTTATGATCGCCGGTATGGTTGCGGGCAATCAGGCTGCCGTCGGCCCGCACTTGCGCGGAATAGCGGCGTGAATGGTCGAACAATACAGCGCCCGGTTCCAGTAGGCCCATTTCAACAACCTGCCCAAATGGTACGCGTGGTTCGGCGCGTTTTTCGATGGGGCGCAAAAGGCTTTCATCATCACCAGCCTTGATATTGTCGATGCGCTCTTGCGCATAGGCGGCGTATTCCCGGTCGCGCTCAATGCCAATGAACTTGCGGCCCAGTTTCTTGGCTACGGCACCTGTTGTGCCTGTGCCAAAGAATGGATCAAGAACGACATCCCCCACATCTGTCGAGGACAGAATAACCCGGTGCAGAAGGGATTCCGGTTTTTGTGTCGGGTGTACCTTTTTGCCATCGCTTTTCTTCAGGCGCTCTCCCCCCGTGCATAGGGGCAGGGTCCAGTCACTGCGCATTTGCAGGTCTTCGTTCAGGGCCTTCATCGCGTCATAGTTAAAGCGGTATTTTGATTTTTCAGATTTTGCCGCCCAGATCATTGTTTCATGCGCATTGCAGAACCTGCGGCCGCGAAAGTTCGGCATGGGGTTTGTTTTGCGCCAGATGACATCGTTGAGTATCCAAAAGCCCAGATCCTGCAGCAATGTGCCGAGGCGAAAAATATTATGGTAGCTTCCGATGACCCAGATAGCGCCGTCATCTTTCAGAACGCGCTTGGCTTCGATCAGCCATTCCCGGCAAAATTTGTCGTAAGCGGCAAAACTGGAGAATTTATCCCAGTCTTGTGTGACGCCGTCGACTTTGGAGTGGTCGGGGCGCTCAAGGTTGCCGCCAAGCTGCAGGTTATAGGGTGGGTCAGCAAATACGATGTCTACTGACCGTGCAGGCAGGGATTTCAGCTTTTCAATGCAATCCCCCAATAGAATAGTGTTTTCTACTTTTTTTGTTTTTTTATCAGCAGCTTTTGTAATCGTTTTCATGTTTCACCTCACTCCCCTTACCTCGAATCATGATTCAAAGCGGAGTCGGCGTCAACTAAAAAATTTAAAAAAGAGTCAATTTTTTCAGATATTTAATTCACGTAGTTAAAGTTATACGTAAGACGGGAATCAAGTGCTTGAAAAAACAGGGAAAACAAAGGTGCTTTTTTCAGGCGGCTTTTTGGGCTTTTTTTGCAGCGCGTGCCGCGACGGGAGAGAAACTCATCCGGTGCAGTGGCGTGATGCCGTGTTCGTCCATCGCTCGCAGGTGTGCGGCTGTACCGTAGCCTGCATTTCTTTCCCATCCATAATGCGGGTATTTGCGTGCATATTCCTGCATCAGTATATCGCGGTGATGTTTGGCGATAATGGATGCGGCGGCAATGGACAGGCTCTTGGCATCACCGCTAATTACCGTTTGTACGGGGCAGGGAAGCTTGGGGGCCTTGTTACCGTCAACCAAGGTAAAATCCGGCGGTATAGAGAGGTCTGCAACGGCTTTTTCCATGGCGCGTAGCGTGGCCTGTAGAATATTTATGTCATCAATTTCATCTGCGTGGCACAGACCTATGCCGACATGAGCGTGGTCTTTAATGGCGTCGAACAGGTCTGCCCGCTTTTGGGGTGAGAGCTTTTTGCTGTCATTAATGGCATCCAGCAGGCGTGCTGGCGTCAGCTCACGCCGCCAAATCACGGCAGCCGCAACCACGGGGCCAGCAAGGGGCCCGCGCCCGGCTTCGTCAATACCGCAGATAAGGCCTGTTGCCTTATCTTCCAGGGAAAAATCTGGTTGTGTCATGATTTCCTTACCAAAAGCCGCATGAAGGGCTTCATGTTGAAAAATTTGCGTTCTACTTTCAGCCCGTGCCGCGTCAGTACTTTTTTCATACCTTTTAGGGAAAGGTATACGGAGTTTAAAGGGGGTTCCAAAAAAGGCCACCGTGCAAACTTGTGCGGGAGCCAAAAGCTGTTCCCATCAGGTTCATCGATGTAAATGCGGCCATTGGGGCTGAGCAGTTTTGCCAAAGCAGCGGCAAGCTCCTCTGTGTCGGGATGAATTGAAAAGGCTTCTTTGCAGAAAATGATGTCCGCCTGATGTCCGGCGGCGGCGTAGTCGGTGGCAGAGATTTGGGAAAAGTATTCGTCGCCATAGTTCTTTTTTGCAAAGCGGATCAGGAATTCATATTGTTCTATGCCGTGGACGTCTTTGAATCCGGCAAGCCGCGCGGCTTTGACGGCGTATCCACGGTTGCAGGAAACATCCAGAAAGGATTTTCCCGTAAAGCCCTCGCCGCCAATTCGGCTCAGGAGCTTATTCAGGTATTCAATTTCAGCGTCGGCGCGTGGGTCATGCACGGCTTCCGGCTGGATATCGGCAATCAGCGCATCGATGTCTTTTTGCGTGACGGTGGGAGTTGTGAAGACAGACCCGCATTGGGTGCAGGCGATAAAGCCGTAGCCATTCTTTTCCCCCATGGGCAAAGACAGGGTTGGAGTCAGGCAGGCGCGGCATTGTTGTGCTTCAGGCATTTATCCCAGACTTTTCGTGACAATCTCGTAGACATCGTTGGAGATATCTTTCTGGGAAAGAATACGCTTTAGCTCGGCTTCCATCAACCCTTTGCGTACGGCATCAAAACGTCGCCATTGGCGCAGCGGGGTCAAAAGGCGGGCCGCTGTTGAGGGGTTGATGGTATTGACCTTGATAATCGTATCAGCCAATAGCTTGTAACCCGCGCCGTCCTTTCTGTGGAACCATTTTTGATTGCCAGCACCGAACGCGCCGAAGAGGGCGCGGAGGCGGTTGGGGTTTTTGTATGTAAAGTCTGGGTGGGAGGACAGCTTTTCCACAATTTCCGGCGCGTCTGTACGGTCAGAGATAGCTTGCAGCATAAACCATTTGTCCAGTACCAGCGGATCGTCTTTCCAGTCTGCGTAAAAGGTGGAAAAAGCTTCTTCTCGTGCATTGGTCGAGGTATCGGACAGGATGGCCAGCGCCGTGACTTTATCGGACATATTTGTGGCGTGTTTGAATTGCTCGTGCGCGAGGGCAACGGCCTTTGCATCGTCTGCCGCTTGAATAAGGCGCAGGGCAGCGGCTTTCAGGCGACGTTTGCCAACAGCGTCCGGCGCGGGGCTATAGGGGCCGTTATCAATGTTCTCTGTATAAAGTTTTTCAAGTGCGTCCAGATGTGCTTGGCTGATGGCGGTTGCGACTTTCTTGCGCATGTCGTGCAGGGCATCGACATCGACCACTTCAACCAGTTGCGCCAGATAAGATTCGGACGGCAGGGTCAAGGCCTTTGCCTTTAGGGCATTGTCAATTTTGTTATCTGCAATCAGCGTGCCGAAGGCTTCTGCACAAAATTCAGGCACGTCCAGCGGTGATCCTTCGGTGAGGCCGATAATCAGGCGTTGCAGGTATGTCTGGCCTGCATCCCAGCGGTTGAAGCCATCGGAATCATGCGCCATGAGGAAAAGGAGATCGTTGTCCGCCAGATCACTTTCAAGCCGGGCGGGCGCGGAAAAGCCACGCAGGATAGAAGGCGTAGGGCGTTCGGCAATATCCTCGAACACGAAATCTTGTGTGTCTTGCTTGAGGTGCAGGATACGTGTGGTGTCGGGCAAAATATCCTTCCCGTTTTTGTCAAGAAGGCCTGTGGCAATAGGGATGTGCATAGCCTGTTTATCTGTTTGTCCAGGCGTGTCGGGGAGGTTTTGCGACAGTGTTAGCGTATAGGTCTTTGCATTTGCATCAAACTTTCCTTTTGCCGTGATGCACGGTGTGCCGGCTTGGCTGTACCAAAAGCGGAATTGTTCCAGGTGGTAGCCGGAGGCATCCTGCATGCATTGCACGAAATCATCGCAGGTGACAGCCTCGCCATCGTGGCGTTCAAAGTAAAGGTCGGTACCCTTGCGGTAGTTTTCAGGCCCAAGGATGGTGTGCATCATCCGGATGACTTCCGCGCCCTTTTCGTAGACGGTGGCGGTGTAAAAGTTGTTCATCTCGATATAGCTATCGGGCCGGATGGGGTGGGCAATAGGGCTTGCATCTTCGGGGAACTGCGCGTTGCGCAGGCGGTCCACATCATCAATACGCCTT
>JAPPOU010000128.1 GCA_028817795.1 Alphaproteobacteria bacterium | reverse complement strand
CGTTCAGATATGAGAAAAATGAAGAGCGGCAAAATTTACCGCCTTGCCCAACTGCGCGTCCCTGCGGAATATGTCTTTGACGCCATGGAGTTTATGGAGAAAACCTTGGTTGGCAAAACAGTTGGCATATACACCTATACCGAACAAAATGAGCCACCACGCGATCGGTTTGGGAACATTTATGCCCATATCGTCAAGGAGGATGGCAGCTGGGTGCAAGGGGATCTTGTCGGGCGCGGCATATCCTGGGCCTACAGCACCCCTGAAAACCGCATCATGACCCGTGTACTAAGAGACTATGCCAGCATCGCCGCAGCCACACGCACAGGGTTTTGGAAAAAAAGCGAATATGCCTTCAAATCAAAAGACGATATAAGAGGCTATGTGAACAGTTACCAGGTCGTCGAGGGCACGATAACATGGGCCTTTAACGACCCTGAAGACGGCTCTTCTATTTTCTATATAGGACAGCATGGTACACGAGAGGCGAACTTTTTATTCTACATAAAAAATAGATGGCTCAACAAATTCTTCCGTAAAAAAAATGCGGCCTTTGCCGCACGTGACTGGACTTATGCCCATGTCCGCGTACATGGGTGGGTGCATAAACTGGATACAGTCCCCGCCATTGAAGTCACACACCCGGAACAACTAGAGTTTCTGCCCCCCCCTCAACGGCACTGACCCGGCCCAAGCCCCACAAAATTTCTGTTTCTTTTTCAATGTTTTTCCTTGCCTTTGCCGCAATGCCGTTCCATAGTGAAGGCAGATTCTGGTTTTGCATTCAGAGGGGGCGACACAAAGTGGTATCCTCAAAGTCACTCACAATTGGACTACTTAGTCTGTGCACAATTTTCCTTATGCCTAACATGCCTGTTCTGGCTGACGGCATGCCTTTCGAAAAAAAGGAAGATAAAAAACCCGAACCCGCCCTGACGCCTCTGGACGAAGCCCTTAAGGAAATTGAAAATACAGTTCCCGAAGAAGCACCCGTTGCTCTTATGAACGAAGCACCAGAGGAGCCAGAGCCTGCAGAGGAAGAGGTTGCAGAGCCGGCACCTGCCGCCATCGAGCAAACACCACCGCCTACAAGCACCGCCGAAGTCACACTGCCTCCACCGGAAGAAGAAAAGAAGTCATCCGGCCTGCCCACACCTTTGGGCCGCATCGTTCAGGTGCAACCCAATGCATCTTTCTTTGGCCTCAGCATTGGTATGTACGATCCTTTCAGCCATGGGCGCAATGCCGCATCGTTTAACGTGGAATGGCAGCCGGGCGTTAAAATCGCCGGTGTATTGCAACCCATTTTCGGTGCCATGATGACAACGCAAGGATCACTGCTGGGCTATGGCGGTATGGGCGTGCCCATTCACGTGACTGACAAAATTATGCTGATGCCATCCCTTGCCCTTGGCGCTTACCAAGATGGCGACGGATTTAACCTTGGCCAGACACTGGCGTACCGCGTTGGCACAGAACTAGCCTATGTCTTTGATGACAGAAGCCGCCTTGGTATTAATGCGCATGTTTTGACCAACGGACGCTCGCTGGAGCGCAGCGACCGTACCGAAATTCTCAGCCTTGTCTATACAACGCCACTGGATGTATTGAGCGGCGAGAAAAAAGGCGCGCTGAACAGATAACCCAGAACCGGAGATACACATGACAAGCTTTAAAACGCTTGATGTCCTTGACGCAAAGGGCAAGATCGTTCTTTTGCGCGCCACCCTGAACGTGCCCGTACAAAACGGCAAGGTGACAGATGCAACACGTATTCAACGCCTTGTTCCCACCCTTCAGGAACTGCAAAAACAGGGCGCACGTGTTGTTATCCTTTCGCATTTCGGCAGGCCCAAGGGACGAGATGCCGCCTTCTCTCTTGCCCCCGTACGTACAGCGCTGGAAAAAGAGTTAGGCGCTCCCGTCGCCTTTGCAGACGATTGTGTCGGGGACACTGCCAAAAACGCGATCAAAACGCTTCAAAACGGGCAAGTCCTGCTACTTGAAAATGTCCGGTTCCACCCCGAAGAAACAAAAAATGACCCCGCCTTTGCACAAAAGATGGCGGATCTGGGTGATGTCTACGTGAATGATGCTTTCCCCGATGCCCACCGCGCCCATGCCTCCACAGAATCAATCGCCCGCCTTTTGCCTGCTTATGCCGGGCGACTGATGGAAGCCGAATTGAAAGCCCTTAGCGCTGCGCTGGAAAATCCCGAACGCCCGGTTACAGCGATTGTCGGCGGCGCAAAAATCTCCACCAAGCTTGATCTGCTGAACAACCTTGTCACAAAAATTGACACGTTGGTGCTGGGGGGCGGCATGGCGAATACATTTCTGCACGCGCTGGGCACAGATGTGGGCGCATCCCTGTGTGAAAAAGACATGGCCGATGCTGCACGTAAAATCATGGAAACGGCGCGACGCCACAACTGCCGCATTCTTTTACCCGTTGACGGCATTACAGCCAAGGAATTCCGCGCAAACGCCCCCGCGCAAGAAAAAGACAATGCGGATATTTCTGCAGATGACATGATTTTAGACATCGGCCCCAAAAGCACAGATGCCATCAAAGATGTCCTACGCCAATCGAAAACACTACTCTGGAACGGGCCATTGGGCGCATTTGAAACGCCCCCCTTCGATGCTGCTACTATGGACACCGCCAAAGACGTTTCTGATCTGACGCAAAGTGGCAAGCTTGTCAGTATTGCCGGCGGCGGCGATACAATTGCTGCACTAGCACAAGCCGGGACCGTCGATGACATGACCTATGTATCAACAGCAGGCGGCGCGTTTCTGGAATGGCTGGAAGGAAAAGAACTGCCCGGCGTAGCTGCACTGTCACACGCCATGCCTGATAGCGCAAAACCTAAGCACCCCAGTTGCGGTTAGAGCAGATTCATATCATAGCAGGATTTTTCTTCCACGATACCATGATGCGGGTTACATCCTGTGCTTTTAAAGAATCGTATTTCTTGAGCGCCATGGCCAATTCATGCTGATCGACGATCTTGTCACCTGAACGCAAACCGCGACTCAACAAAAAGATAGACGCGAACTCTGATTTCATCATGTTAAGATGCCTGCACGCCACGATAAAGGACTTACCACCTTTATTTTGCACCATCCGCATCACCGTATCTGGCGTAAAACCAATCCGCTGCGCAAACAACGCGACAAAGAAGCCTTTTTGCCCGCGACGCAGCGTGCGGATCATCAAATCTGGCGTGACTTCATTCCTGTCCATGAACCGTTTTGCCAATACGGCCATTTCCGGGGACACGCCCCCTTGGTCACGCGCTTCCTGACTCAGTTCCTGTACCAGAACTTCAAAAGCACGATCAATATACTGCTGACCTACAGGGAAACGCTCGATAATCTGGCGGCGCAGTTCCTGCGATACAATCATATAAAGGCTGACAGCCGTATCCGTATCCACCTCTGGGCGACGCAATAAAGGTGCCTGCAATTCTTCTGATTTCAGGGCAATACGTACAATCTTTTTAACAGACGTATCTCCCAAATCTGCGCGCTCGTTATCGATCAGGCTTAATATGGTAGCGACATCTTTCGTATCAACCACAAGCGCACTGACGCGTGCACTCACAGCAGGGCGCTGCGCAACGGCTTGCCAATGCGTGCTTCCCTTGTTTTCAATGATCTCCAGCAGATGCCCCTCTGTCAAAACGGGACTATGCATCAAAACTTTCCCGGCAACCGAAATTTCATCGTCATTCGCCAGATAAACCATCAGGTCACGTGGCACGTCATCCTGCACGGCCAAACGATCCGCCAGTGCCTGCCGCAAATCAAGCTCGGCCTGCTTGAGAAGGTTCAGCATGATGTCGCTGGCAATACCTTGTTCGCGCTCGTTTAATTTATGCTCTTTAAAAAAATCGGAAACAGCCGTGGCTAACCGCGCACGCCCACCTTCCGTCGTGTCCTGTGCAAGACCTAGCAATTCCTGCGGATCCAAAATGTTAACCCCTCTATCTTTTTTCCCGGATGATGTTGTCATCCTGTTTACTCCATATAGCTCCCGCTTCCTGCCTACCAACGTGTGCTGCCTTATCCCCTTGAAGCACAATAGATCGGCAAAAAGCGCGAGATTCCCCCTTAGTTCATAGTTTAACGAAAGTTTATTTAAATTCAGTTAATTTTTCATATTAAA
>JAPPOU010000062.1 GCA_028817795.1 Alphaproteobacteria bacterium | reverse complement strand
ATAATACGTTTACCGCCCTTAACCCCTTGATTTTATGGCTATACACAGGCATAAATACACATCCGAAAACGACTGACAAAGCAAAAACATGGCCGACAAAATCCACAAACCCCGCCCTATTAGCGGATTCCCCGAATGGTTGCCGGAAATCCGCGCTGTTGAAATGCAGTGGCTCGATAAAATCCGGGCCGTGTTTGAAAGCTATGGCTATGGCTCCATTGAAACGCCATCAGTCGAGGAAATCGATGTCTTGCTGGCCAAAGGCGAAACGGACAAGGAAATTTACACCATCAACCGCCTGCAGGCCGAAGAAAGCGATGACAGCGAAGCGCGCCTCGCCCTGCACTTTGACCTGACCGTGCCCTTTGCCCGTTACACGGCGCAGCACTTTAATAACCTGACATTCCCGTTCAAACGCTATCAGGTCCAAAAATCATGGCGTGGTGAACGCCCGCAAAAAGGACGCTTTCGCGAATTCACGCAATGCGATATTGACGTCATCAACGTCGATAACCTGCCCCTGCACTTTGACGCCGAACTACCTGCGGTAATGTTTGAGGCTTATCAAGCGCTGGATATTCCGCCTGTTGAACTGCGGTTATCTAACCGGAAGATTGTACAGGGCTATTTGCAAGGCCTTGGCGTTGAGGACATCACCACAGTCACACGCACACTGGATAAGTTAGATAAAATCCGCGCAGATGGCGTTATAAATGCTCTGTCTGAACTAGGGTTGGACGAAACACTGGCAAAAAAATGCCTTGCCATTGCCGAGATTAAAACCGACGACGACAGCTTTGCCGACAAGCTTTCCAGCCTTGGCGTTTCCAGTCCGTTAATGGAAGAAGGCATCGCCGAACTCAAATTCGTCATGCAAAACCTTGCTCATCTGCCCAAGGGCAGCATCAAGGCCGACCTTGGCATTATTCGCGGGTTTGATTATTACACCGGCACCATTCTGGAAGCCTACCTGAAAGACATGCCCAAGATCGGCGCGATCGGCTCCGGCGGTAGGTACGACGATCTTGCAGGATCATTCATCAATCAAAAACTGCCGGGCATCGGCGTATCACTGGGCCTGACGCGCCTTTTCGCTGTGCTGTTGGAGGCAGGACACATCACGCCCGCCGCCAAAGCCCCCACACAAGTCCTTGTCATCCTGCCCGACGAATCCCGCCGCGCCGAAGCCGCCGCAACGGCACGCACCTTACGCACACGCGGTTATAACGTAGAGCTGTTCCACAGCGATGCGAAAGTGAAAAAGCAGCTCTCTTATGCCGAAAAAAAAGGAATCCCCTTTGTCTGGTTCCCTCCATTCAAGGACGGACAGGCGCACGAGGTGAAAGATATGACCCAAGGTGAACAGTTAAAAGCCGACCCGGAAAACTGGTAACGCTGCGTTACTTCATATAGTCTTTCATTGGGTCCGGACTTTGCTGTACATTGCGCATCTCTCGATGCAGCGGCTCTGCTTCTTCCCTTAACGAAAGAATGCGGGTGATGGCCGCTTCTACATCCTGCCCACTGGATACACAGACAAGAGAAGGTTTTTGCGGCTTACTTATATCCCCTACTCCCTCTGAAATCACTTCCTCAATACCCGATCCATAATCGTGGTCCTTTGCAACAACAAAATCAATCGTCGATTCTGGGTTTCTTCCAAGAAAGTCTTTCATTGCATCAACGAACCATTCTCTGTTAAAAACATCCCCATCCGAAACATGGATTGCACGCACAGGGCCTGATGTTTCCGCAAGACTTTCCAGCGCCATAGCAGGTTCACTTCCGCCTGCATTTTTTCCGCTTAAAATATCGTCACGAGCAGCATCATCTTTACCTGAAGGTGATAACCACGTAGCCTCATTGCCGTAAGCGCATGTATCGGCACCAAGTTTTTTTGCCGTATCAAATGTAGCTCCCACAACACCATGCTGCATGCCGTACATCATACTCCCTGACACATCAAGCAAGAGAACCGTTTTGATCTCCTGCTCAGGTTCAAAAGCACCTTTCGCGCTGTCTGTAAGATTCTCTGTCATGTTTCCCTCAAAACCAAAATTTACATACTATAATTATGCCGGGCTACAAACTATATGTCAATAGATGAGGTGGAAATATTTTAATTATCAGTTGCTTACTTAACATCAAAATAAAAAACTGCTACCATGAAAAAGAGTATGAGGAGGCTTTTATTATGCGCGTAAGAATACTACAGGTTTTCACCTTCCTTCTTTGCTTGCTGCCACTGACAGCACAAGCTGGCTACAAATACGTGCACGCCGAAGGCGAGTATATGATTGAGCTGCCGGACGCGCCGACGGCCGATACGATATGGGCGCACAAAGTACGCGTCCCCTATCTCGATACGCCCCCCAAGTTTGGCAATGTCGGTGAATACGTGACATTCCGCAGGGTTGATCCCGATACAGGGGACGTTTTTGATGTAGAGATCAAATTCATCAAAGCCCCGCGCGCATTTTTGGCTTCTTTAAAAGTACCGGAAATTCAGGAACATCTACGCCGTGAGCTGAAAGAATTGCGCCTGCACAACGAAAAAATGGATGTCTCCGTTGGCTCTGATACGTTGAAATGGGGCATATACTCAGGCTTTTCCGTCAACGAGCATAACGAGAAGCTTTATAATATCGTCCACTTTCTTGTCGGGCAGGAAAGCATGACCATTGTGAAAGTGCGCTTTGGCATTATTAACAAGACATACGGCGAGTATTATAAAACGCTGGCCAATTCCATTAAGTTCCTAGGCCGATAAACACCTGTATTTTTTCGACCATAGCGAAAAAACCGTTGCGCCTGTTCACGCTGAGATGCTGATGCAGGCCCAGTTTTGAGAATACAGCCTCTACATCCACCTCAGCCGCCTCTTCCGCTGTATGGCCGTCGTAAATGACTTTCAACACGGCAATCAATCCTTTGACGATTTGAGCATCACTATCCGCAACAATATGTAATCTTTTATTTTCGTCACGCGATAACACCATCCAAACCTGACTCATACAGCCCTGCACCTTTGTCTCGTCCGTCTTTAAAGCCTCTTCCATAGACGGCAAACGCCCCCCAAGATCGATCAGGTAGGCATATCTATCCTCCCAATCCTCGAACAGGGAGAAGTTATCCACAAGCTCATTAATATTCATATCACATCGTAAGGCTTTTTTAACGGTTTCCAGTGCTAAAATAGAAGTAAATGAACGGGAGAGTGTTGGCAACACGCGTTTGCTGCTCTATCCTGAACATAGGGCTGGCTGCCTGCAAAAGGGAAGGAAAATAAAGAATGAGTAAATCAGGCTCTGGGGATTCCAAAAACACGTTGTACTGCTCTTTCTGCGGCAAGAGCCAACACGAGGTCAGGAAGCTGATCGCGGGTCCCAACGTTTTCATCTGTAACGAATGCGTTGAACTGTGCATGGATATCATTCAGGAGGAAGACAAGACACAGCTTGTCAAATCCGGGAAAGGTATTCCAACACCAACAGAAATCAAAAAAGTTCTGGATGACTACGTGATTGGTCAGGACCGCGCAAAGCGCGTTCTCGCCGTTGCCGTTCACAACCATTACAAACGCATCGACGAAGGCCTGATGAAGGGCAGCGAAATTGAACTGTCAAAATCAAACATCCTTTTGATCGGTCCGACAGGTTCCGGTAAGACGTTGCTGGCACAAACGCTGGCACGCATCCTTGACGTTCCGTTCACGATGACAGACGCAACAACGCTGACCGAAGCCGGCTATGTTGGGGAAGATGTCGAAAACATCGTACTGAAACTGCTGCAAAACTGCGATTACAATATTGAACGCGCACAACGCGGAATCGTTTATATCGATGAAGTGGATAAAATCAGCCGTAAGTCTGATAACCCCTCCATCACCCGCGATGTTTCGGGCGAAGGCGTTCAGCAGGCATTGTTGAAACTGATGGAAGGCACGCTGGCTGCCGTTCCGCCGCAAGGTGGCCGTAAGCACCCGCAGCAGGAATTCTTGCAGGTTGATACAACAAACATCCTGTTTATCTGCGGCGGCGCTTTTGCAGGCCTTGATAAAATCATCGCCAATCGCGGCAAGAAAACATCCATTGGCTTTGGCGCGGAAGTCCGCGCCCCTGATGACCGCCGCCCCGGCGCGATCTTTCAGGACCTGCAAACGGAAGACCTGCTGAAATTCGGCCTGATTCCCGAATTCGT
>JAPPOU010000055.1 GCA_028817795.1 Alphaproteobacteria bacterium | reverse complement strand
CCCAAAAGCCCGCCATGAAACGACATGCCCCCCTGCCATATCTTGATAACATCCAGCGGGTTTTGCAGGTAAAAGCCAAGATTATAAAAGAGGACATATCCTAAACGCCCGCCCAAAATCACGCCTAGAACAAGGAATGGCAGAATGTTGTCAATATCCTCGCGGTTGGGACGTGTATCGGGGTTTTGTGCCGCTAACTTGCTGCTGTAATACCAGCCCCCCAAAAAACCTGCGAGATAGGCAAGTCCATACCAGCGTATCTGCAATGGCCCAAGTGCCAGTGCGATGGGATCAATGTCTGGAAATGGGATGCCTGTTGCCATAGGGTGCACTTACCTATCGTTTGTAGTTATACAGTAAAAAAGGGCGCCACACCCTTTTTGCAGTATCACTCATAATGTCAAGCTGGGCCATTACCAATTTTGCAGGTAAAAGTCACAGGCCTCAAATATGGCATAATACATAGCCTTATCTATAGTTTTTTATCTATTGATAAAATAAAAAGCATTGTATATCAGCTATATAGGCTATTTTATTACGAAAATTGTGAATTAAGTTTAATAAACCTTTAAGGAATTTTTGCTTAAATGGACTGTAGGGGGGCGCATACATAGGCATTGGGAGGTGCTGAACGTAAACGCCTTGTTTCTTATGCAGTTCACTAATCTATAGGGGAGAAAGATTTATGAATCAACTTCAAAAGGTACTCGCCGGCTGTGGTATAGCCGCAATCGCTCTGGCTTCACACGGTGCCCTCGCCGCTTCTGACGGTTCGCTGGGCAGTACATCCACAGGTACATCTGACGTTTCACTGTCAATCGCCGCCGTCTATCAAATTACCGGTTTGGCAGATTTGGCTCTGGGTGCCTATGCAGGTACGGGGAACATGACAGGTAACGACGATGTTTGTGTATATACCAACGATGCTTCCGGTAACTATAACGTACGCATTACAGACAGCTCTACACTCTCAGCTGCTGACTTTTCAGTACAAAATGCCGGCAGCACATCAGACATCCCCTTCACAGTATCCTGGGATGATGGTGGCGGCGCGTCTGCTGTAACTTACAACACGCAACTGGCGTCTGCTAACGCAGATACGTCTTCAACAACATGCAGCGGTGGTACCAATGCAAACTTTGCAGTCGATTTGCTTCAGGCTGATTTACAGGCAGCACCTGCTGACTCTTATTCAACAACGCTAACGATTGTGATCGAACCCTAATTCTAACGACGTTTAAAAAGCATTTTTCTACAAAAGCCCTGATGCGTTGTTATAGCGTATCAGGGCTTTTCTTGACATGTCACATTGCCTAAATCCAGCAATATAGAATCACCCGCTTCATCTTTTGGGACAATAAAGGTACAGTTGAAAGTGTATCCCACTACGTTCATTTCTTCACCAGATTGCGCTGTCTCCTCTATCGTAAAAAAGCCTGAGCCATCTGTATAATAAACACTGTTACCCAGCATAAAACGCGCATCAACCAACGGCTTTCCATCAGACCCCACCAAGGTTCCGGCCATAATCCACGACCGCGCTGCTGTAAAAACACGGCTAATGACATTCCCAGGGTACCCCACAACAGTCTGCATGCCTTCCTTGATTTTCATTGTGTGGTCGCTACCATTATCTGCAATATTAACTGTAACACGTTCGTAGATAGGTATAGGCAGAACAACCGTTTCTCCCGTTCTGATTTCGTCACGCACACTGTTATTCAGGACAATGTTAAACTGGGCGTTATCATCTCCATTCAGCGTTACCATCAAAAGCGCTGTATCAGCCCCCGCAGACCGCCCTGTAGTGCGCAATCCGGAATTTGCTGACCAAATAACCGTACTTTCCAATTCACCACCGGCTTGCCCGCCGTTTTGTTTCAAGCTTTGCTCTACTGAAGCGCTCACACGTGCAATATTGCCAGTATACTGCGCTTGCGCACTCATAATGCTTTCAGCATCACGCGTGGATGAGCGCAAAGGATCCATACGCAAACCAAGGCTAGCCTGCAATTTTTTGCGCCAACCTTCGAAATCGTCATTGTTACCGTTAAAACCTAACGCAAATAATGCAGACATACTTTTATCTGCTCCGATGCGGCTGATATCCAGCCGCGCATCTCTGGTCCACGCCGATGTATTATTACGCAAAATTAAGGTGCCCAGTATACGATTATCTGTTTTAGATTTGTTGTATTCCAGCTTAACTTCAGGAGTATAGCCCCCAACCTTTTCAAGGTTGTGCGACAGTGCAGGACCAAAACGATAGGCACTGCCCCCTCCAGACGTGCGACTGGTTTCAGCGCTAAAGTTATAAAAAAATCTCTTGTTCCAAATTTCAAAGGGCATTGAAAAGTGAAAATTAACGGCCTGTCGATCTGAAAGCGCAAATTCGTCAGAGCCAGTCGCTGTCCTGAAATATGTTTTACTGCCAATCAAGCCCACAGCTGCTTTTTCACTGCTCCACCTAACCGAAGCTTCCAGTCCGGCCAAACCATCTTTGGCATAGGCACCTGTCATTGATGTTTCAACAAGCCCCATAGTTTTGAAAACAGGGAAAGCCTTTTGCGCGTTGAGAGATGCCTCATAAACCTGATCTTTGCTGGTGGCGGCAATGCCAATACCTCCTCCCAGTGTGTCAGTTAAGCGGGCGCGGGCTGCCACTTGCACAACAGCTTTATCCTGCATCCGTGTATCCTCGCGTATCTGCCCGATATCAAGACTGATAATGGGCTTTCCCCGTGGCGGCAAGTTCTGGTTTTTGATAAAAGGACGCGTTTCACGCGAGAGAACCGTATTGCCATCATACGTTACAATTTCTATGTCATAGCTTCCTTGTGGAAAACTACGTGTGTCAATTTCTAAAGTGCCGAAATCATGGGCGCGGTAATAAAGCACGTGCCCAGACGCCTCGCTTTCACGAAAAATTTTTATTTGCGCGCGCCGGGGTAGAAAAACTTCGATGGCTGACCCCTGCAACTGTTGGTCACGAAACAGGAGGTCTTGATTGGTCGCAAGGCGAAAACCCATATAATCAAGGCTACGCGCAAAGCGCATCCCACCGCCCGCCTGCAATAAACCTGCATAACCCGTGAGATCTTGACCCCGCGCTTTAAAATCGTGCCTGACTTCGGCCGTTTGCAAATCATAGGTATCACGCCGCGTAAAAGTTCCTGCGCTTGTCAATGCTGTACGGCCTTTGGAAATAACTGTTTTATGCGTTAATGATGTACCATCAAAAATATCGAATGTTTGGGTATCCGCACTTCCTGCAATGAATGTCGTATTACGCACGGCAATGCTGTTATTTTCGCTATCCAGAGTTTCTAGTGCATCAACAGCTGTTGTACGTGCTTGTTCTTGCGCAATATCCAGGTCCAGCCTAAATTTTGCACTATCCACACGTATAGTGCCTATACCGCGCACTGTACGGATTTTTTCAATACGCCCTTGAAACAAAGGCAAGAATGTATCGGGCGACTTAACGGCGGTCAGGAGAGTAATAACATCTTCAGAAGAAGCTGGCTCGAACCAGTCTGGCCCAAAATAGCCAAAAATCGCGCCAGATTCTTTGCCGCCTACGTAAAGGTCAAAAGCGCTAAATTCACCGTCTTGCAGATTAATTTCTTGCGCCTGCGATACTGTCGCAGACAAAAATAACAGTGTTAAACCAAAGAGTAATGCGGCTGCCCATCTGCCTACACTTACCACCATACATGCCCCCCCCAGAGCGCTCTTATGGTGCAGGGTAGCTTAGTGTGGAATAGCTGCCATTCACCAACATGGTCTGGGAAAATTCCTTGTCTTTGAGTGCATCGGGAATCGTCATGATCCAGCGCGCACCGGGAAAAATACGTTGCCCTTCCAAGGGGGTACAAACTTTACGATCCTCTGTACAAAATTCTTCGCGTTGTAGCTGTGCTGTAACATTACCTGCATTCGTAAAGGTAATAGTATCGTCATTACGAACAAATTTTAAATCAGGGCGAGCTTCTTTGGGGGCGGCCATAATAAGAGCGCCCATGGAAACGACGACATTCACCTGTACCGACGTACCGCCCAATTCTTCTATTTTTTCCAGCGCCGGTTTATCGGGCAGGAAACGCACACGATAAATGTCCTCCATATCATCCGAGAACTTACGCAAAACCAAACGTACAACGCGACTTTCCCCTGCATCCAGTTCAAAAGATTTTGGGGCTGCAATTAACTGGCCAGTCTCCTCTTCCACCGGGGGGGTAATTTCAGAGGAATCTGAGTTGTCTGGATT
>JAPPOU010000158.1 GCA_028817795.1 Alphaproteobacteria bacterium | reverse complement strand
GTAGATATGTTGCCAAAGCAAGACATCCTGAAAAAACTGTCAAATGTGTTCTCAGGCGAGAGCCGGAAAAAAACACATTTGGATATTCAAAAAGTGGGTGTCGAGTTTTTTGATTTGTTCCCGGAGCTTCAGGAGAAAATCATCATTGTCGATAGAAAAGCTTATAGGAATGGAGAACAATTTTTTCAAGGCTTTAAGGATCAGCTTGAATCGGCAATGCTGCATTTACAACCTGACAGGAAAGAACGGGTTAAAAAGGCGATCATGAGTGGTTTTGACGGGAGAGACAATGCGTCCGCGTGTTACACCCGCTCTGCGGAAAATGAAACACCTTTGCTTGTTGTCGTTTTCCCGTTGCTGAGGGATATGACAGCTGCAGAAATCATAGAAAACTGGATACGATCGAAAAAAATAAAGAAACTCCGCGTGACTGCTGATATTCCGTCATTTGTTTCGGATGAGCAGATGCAGCGGTTTATTCTGGATCATGAGCTGGCACATGCTTTAGAAAATCTTAGATTTCCCCAAAATGAAATTGCAGATAAGAAAGAAAAAGAAAACTTTGAAGAGTGTGTGGCAGATGCGTTTGCTCTTATGCAGCATTACCAGAGGGGTGGTGATGACGGTTTAGCCAAGGTTTTGTGTGCTGCACGTGCCGTTCTATCGATGCACGACTATAATACAACCCATTATACCTGCGCCGCTATTCGTGAAGTCATGAGAATGAAAAGTGACTATACCGCGCTATCTTCAGAGCAGCTTTTCGAAAAGGCGGTGTCTGTCGCAAAGCACACTTTTTGCCGCCAACAGGAAATGGAGATGATTTCGGAAGAGGTTGCAGTACGTATGCTGCAAGCGCATTTTTGTACCGATACGGAAGATTACGGGAAGGCCTCGAATGTTGAGAAAACAGTAGCTTTCCTTTCGGCGCTGTCAGCGGGTGACATAAGCACATATTCGAGGGATTATATTAAAGAATATATGGCCGCGATGAAGAATATCGTTCTTTGTTCGAAGCATCTGCCTCAGCGGTCGTCAGGACGAAGTGTCCAGTCTGGAAATTATTAAAATTATGTATAATAAAAAAGGATATTTGCCAATCCTTTTCTTCTGTGTTACTGAAACAGTCGGATTTAAATGGAAACCGTAAATGAGGTAACAGAACAATGAGCAACATTAACGAGCGCGTCAAAAAGATCGTTGTCGAGCATTTGGGCGTTGAAGAAGCCAAAGTGGTCGAGGGCGCAAGCTTTATCGATGATTTGGGCGCAGACAGCCTTGATACGGTTGAACTGGTCATGGCCTTTGAAGAGGAATTCGGTATCGAAATTCCCGATGATGCGGCCGAAAAAATTCAAACCGTGCAAGACGCGATCGCGTTCATCGAACAGAACGCAAAAGCGGCCTAAGCACGGCTTTCCGCCTATTTAAAAAAACGGCCCCTTTCTTTTTCAGGAATGGGCCGTTTTTTCGTTACCACAAAAAATGGAAGAAGTATGAGACGCGTTGTTGTTACGGGTATGGGAATTGTATCGCCGCTGGGTTTAGGCTTGCAGCATAACTGGGATGCGATTACAGCGGCAAAATCGGGTTTGCGCACCATTCAAAACTTTGATGCGTCCGACCTGCCGTCACGCATTGCGGGTGAAGTGCCCCGCGGCGATGGCGCGGGGCTTTTGGATATTAATTCCTATATCGTGCCCAAAGAACAAAAGAAAATGGATATATTTATCCATTACGGCATTGTGGCGGCGACAGATGCGGTGGAGGACAGCGGCTGGAAACCCGAAGATGAAGAAAGTAAATGCCGTACAGGCGTTTTGATTGGCTCTGGCATTGGCGGCCTTTCGAATATTCAGGATACGTCTATTATGATGCAGGAAAAGGGGCCGCGCCGTATATCGCCGTTTTTTATTCCGTCATCACTTATCAACCTCATTTCCGGTCAGGTTTCGATTCAATACGGCTTCAAAGGCCCGAACCATGCTGTGGTCACGGCCTGCGCGACAGGATCGCACGCCATTGGTGATGCGGCGCGTATGATTGCCTTTGACGATGCTGATGTGATGGTGGCAGGCGGCGCGGAAGCGGCCATTTGCCGCGTGGGTGTGGGCGGCTTTGCGGCCTGTCGCGCCTTGTCGACCGGCTATAACGACACGCCCGAAAAAGCATCGCGCCCATTTGAAAAAGGCCGCGATGGTTTCGTGATTGCCGAAGGCGCAGGTGTTGTGGTGCTGGAGGAATACGAACACGCGAAAAAACGTGGCGCGAAAATTTACGGCGAAGTCATTGGCTATGGCATGTCGGGTGATGCCTATCACGTGACATCCCCTGCTGAAGATGGCGATGGCGGCTATCGCGCTATGCAGGCCGCGCTAAAACGTGCCAAGGTTGCGCCTGAAGATATTGATTATATCAACGCGCACGGCACATCGACCCCGCTGGGTGATGATATTGAACTGACGGCGGTGAAACGCTTGTTCGGCGCAAATGTCGGTAAAGTCAGCATTTCATCAACAAAATCCGCGATCGGCCACCTTTTGGGCGCGGCGGGCGCGGTCGAGGCGATTTATACGCTGAAAGCGCTGGAAACCGGTGTTTTGCCGCCCACCTTGAACCTTGATGACCCGTCGGATGTGGCAACGGGCCTTGACCTTGTGCCGCATCAGGCCAAAGAGCGCCGCATTAACGTTGCCCTGTCCAATTCCTTTGGCTTTGGCGGCACGAATGCAAGTTTGGTGTTTAAAAAGGTATAAAGGCTTTTAAGGTTGCTGCGTCATGTTTGTGCGGCGGCGGATTTTACGGCGGCAGGGTGTGCCTTCAGCTGCTTTGGCCGCAAAAATTTCTTTGATGACGTGGTCGCGTAGCATTTTGGCAAGGGCTGTGTGACCATTAGCTTTTGCAATGTCTTGTGCGGTTTCGCTGTCTTTATTCTTCAGCGTTGTATCGGCGCCATGATCCAGCAGGATTTGAATGGCGTCAGCGCTATTGTGTAAAGCTGCTTTTGTAAGTGCGGTTTCGCCGCGGTTGGACTGTACGTTTGTATTAACCCCACGTTCAAGAAGGGCACGGGTAAGTTCGGTGTTGTTATTATAGGCTGCGTACATTAAGGGGGTTTGTGCGGTGGCGCTTTGTGTTTTTGCATCCGCACCTTTCTCAAGGAGGGTAAGAGCGATATCGGTATTCCCCTGAAGAGCTGCGTGAAACAGCGCGGTTTCGCCACGGCCATTTTTCTTGTGTATATCAGCGCCATGGTTAATGAGCGCGTGAAAGACATCTGTATAGCCACTGCTTGTCGCGTATATCAGCGCGGTCCAGCCGCCATTGTCCTGCATGTTTACATCAGCGCCTTCTTCAATCAGGCGCAGGAATAAAGTTGTATCGGGTTTGTGTAACCCTTCAATTTTATCAAGCAATTCACGGCCTTTTTCTTCAGCCATGCGACGAGCTTTTGATTTGAACATGTCCATTAATGGCATCGCGACGCTTCCCCCGCCCTCTTATTTCTTATGTAAATAATAAAGAGTCCATGCGGTGTTGTCAATCGTCCGTCGCGAATGATGATGTATGGCATTGATATTAAAAGATATTTTTAAAAATATCCAGTCTGACAGACTTCATATATCCCCGCATTGTGCTGAAAGCGTGTTTTCCGCTATCCTCAAAAGCCCCAACGGGGCAACGTTTAATAAAGAAGGTTCAGGGGTAATGCGGTTTTTGGGGTTTGTGGCCGTTCTTTTCATTGCAGCGGCGGGTGTTGTGGCGGCAGGTTTTTTCTGGCTGCAGGCGGAATTGTACAGGCCCGGCCCCTCTAACGAAGAAAAGCTTGTCTTGATAAAGCCCGGCAGTTCGGGCCGCCAGATTGCGCAACGGCTTGTGGATGAAGGGGTTATCACCACCCCCCTTGCCTTTCGCATTGCGGCGCGTGTGCAGCCGGGCGGGCATTTCAAGGCGGGAGAGTTTGCTATTCCGGCACAGGCAAACCTGAACGATGTCATGGCGCAACTGCGTGATGGGAAAGTGTATCAACGCAACGTGACCTTTGCCGAAGGGCTGACCAGTCTTGAAATTGTCGAAACGTTGAATGCGGCAGAGGGGATGACAGGCACGGTTGAAGCCATCCCGGCGGAAGGGAGCTTGTTGCCTGAAACCTATTCCTTCACGCGTGAAGAACCCCGTGCAAAAATTATTGCCCGGATGCAAGAGTCCATGCAAAAAACCGTGGCGGAACTGTGGGAGGCACGGGCCGAGGGGTTACCTGTAAAAACACCGGAAGAGGCCGTTATTCTTGCCTCCATCGTTGAAAAAGAAACAGGTGTTGCTGAAGAGCGCGCGCGCGTTGCGGGTGTTTTTATCAACCGCCTGAAAAAAGGGATGCCTTTGCAGTCTGATCCCACCGTGATTTACGCGCTGACGGATGGCAAGAAAAAGTTCGAGCGAAAATTGTACCGCAAGGATTTAAAGTTTGAATCCCCCTATAACACCTATACCATCCCCGGTTTGCCGCCCGGCCCCATCGCCAATCCGGGCCGCGCTGCGATTGCAGCCGTGCTGCAGCCGGAAGAACATGGATTTTATTATTTCGTTGCTGATGGTACGGGCGGACATATCTTTGCCGAAAGCTATGACAAGCATAAGCAAAACGTGATTAACTGGTGGAAGTTCAAGAAATCGCAAAAAGGAAAAGAGGGTTAGATGCTGCTTATAATGAAAAAGCAGTCATCCCGTTGGTTTTGCGTGTTTTGCGCCAGCAGAACTTAGCGTAAAACATATCGAACAGGATCTGGTGATGTGTGCCGCTGTGCGGCACACCTTTTCCGGATCCCCGCCGTTAGTGTATCATCGCATTTCACACGATGATACCGCAGGGATGACACGTAGGATCATTGTAAGTAAACAGCGCTTAGCCCTTTAGGCTGCTGCTTTCAGAATGCCTTCCGCCGCCGCCTGCACGTCATTTGCCGCCGTAATGGGCCGGCCAATTACAATGCCTGTTGCGCCAGCGTCAAAAGCTTCTTTTGGTGTCATCACGCGTTTTTGATCGCTCGTATCGCTGTTGTGGGGCCGGATGCCGGGGGAGATCAGGGTGATGTTTGTTCCCAGCGCGGTGCGCAGGCGCTCCAGTTCATGTGGCGAGCAGACAAGGCCTTTTAATCCTGCCTCCTGCGCCAGCGTGGCAAGGCGCAAAACCTGATCTTCTGCCGTGCCGGAAATGCCGGTTGCGAACAGGTCATCATCATCAAGGCTGGTCAAAACCGTGACGCCCAGTATTTCAGGGCAGCGCAGGCCTGTTGTATCGGCGGCTTCGTTGGCGGCCTCAACGGCGGCCCGTATCATCGCGCTGCCGCCCGCTGTATGTATCGTCAGGAAATCCACATCGCAATGGACAGCCGATTTTACGGCGCCCGCAACGGTATTGGGAATGTCGTGCAGTTTCAGGTCAAGGAAGAAGCGCGTTTCGTCCTCAGCCACGCGGCGGAGTTCCGCAATGCCGAACGGCCCTTCGGATACAAAAAACTCAAGCCCCAGCTTAAAGGAAAAGCCCAGCGGCGATAGGGCCGTCACCAGCGTTTTTGCCGCATCCGTATCGGGCGTATCCACCGCAACAAAGATATTGCGGGCCAAATCGCTCATGGCTTGATCTCGAATATCGCCTCGATCTCGACAGCCGTGCCACGGGGCAGGGCTGCAACGCCGACAGCGGCGCGGGCGTGTTTTCCGGTATCGCCGAAAACGGATACGATAAAGTCAGACGCGCCGTTAATCACCTTGGGGTGGTCGGTAAATTCGGGTGTTGAGGCGACAAAACCACCCAGCTTCACGCAGCGGGCGACACGGTCCAGATTGCCGTCCAGCGCCGCGCTGACCTGCGCAACGATGTTGAGGGCGCATAGCTGTGCGGCGCGCACGCCATCCTCCAGCGAAACGTCCTTGCCCAGATGCCCCTTCACGGCGACTTCACCGGATTCAATGGGTAACTGACCAGAGACAAACAGCATATTGCCCGATACAACCGTGGCGACATAGCTGGCCACCGGCGCGGCGGCAGGGGGCAAGGTGATGTTTTGATCTTTCAGTCTTTGTGCGACGCTCATGTAAAAACTCCTTTAGCTTTTTTACAAAGCTAAAGGAGTTAACCTCGTTACGCAATTTATAAAGGTCAGCCGAGTCCGGATCCGGGGGCTTTGACTGTTGTTGTTGTGCCGATATTCGCCATTTCGCTCAGGTCAAGGTTTTCGCAAGGGTTTGCGTCCATGCCCACGCCCTTTTTAAAGGCGCTGGACAGTTCACCTGACATCCATTGATCGACAGCGGTAAATTCGTTTCTGGCCATATAGTTTTTCTCCCTGTGTGTGCTATAGGTTGATTATGGCATTCACACCTTAATTATACCTTAATTGCCGCAGGGAATCGAATGCATTCGCGGGGTTTTTGTCTAATCAATTGTTTTATAGTGATATTTTATGCAGCCCCGGCGCTGCGGCGCGAGGTGTTGGCGGGTATTTTCTTTGCTGCTGCGGGTCTGTTTTCATCCAGCGCCAGCGGGATGGCGGTACGGGTCAGGGCTGAGGAATCGCGGTAGATTTTCAAGGTTTTCACGCCCAGCTCCCAGCCTTTCAGGATCAGTTTTTGCACATCGTCAATTGTGGCGGCGGCGGGCAGGGCGATGGTATGGCTGACACCGCCTGACAGGCATGATTCCACAATGGCCTGCATCCGGAGCTGTGCCGTGGGTGATATGCTGCGCGTGCCTTTGGGGCCTTGCGGCAGGCTGCAGTCAAAAACGGCCAGATGTTCGGGCTTTAAATGCGGGGCGCCTTCCGGCGTTTGCGTGCCGCAGCACCAAGCATTGGCCTGTTCAATCTCGTCTTCGTTAAAGCCCAAAGCTGTAAGGATATCAAAAGCAGGATCATCCAGCTTGTCCTTGTCAAAGCCCAGCGCGATGCACACGTCTGTGCCCAAAACCCATTTGTTAAAGGCATAGCGGATATGTTGCGCTGTCGTCAGCGCATTTTCAATCGCGCTCAGCGTCATGCGGGGCAGGCCCTTTTTCAAAAGCGCGGCATGGTTGACGCCCGGCGCATCGCGCAATGTACCGCGCCCGGCCATGTAAAAATAAATCTCTTCGATTGCGGCAATGGAATAACCCAGCGCCTTTAAGGCTTGTGGTACGGCAGGGGTTAGTGTGCGGCGGTAAACGCCGTCTGTTTCATGGAATTGCAATAGCGTTGCGCCGGGCGCGATATCACGCGTTGCTGCGCCCAGCAGCGCCTGGGTATCAGGGGTTGTTTCCAGCCCTGTCACGTGCAGGTTGCGCAGGCCCTTTTCAGATATGGTGACAAAAACGCGGGCCAGCATATCCTGGGCTGTTGTAGCCAGCGCAGCATCGGGGCATGCTGGCGCAAGGTTTTTCCCCGAAAGCCTGGACAACATGGTTTTGATGTTGGTGAGAACGGCTTTTTTCTCTGGCGCGAAATTGTCTGCGCGTTCGGCGCTTTCTGCCATGCCGGTCGATGTTGTCAGGGCTGTGCCGGTTATCAGTGCGGCAAGGCATCCTGCCGCTGCACGCCCTGCTGTGCTGTCATAGGCAAGGCCCGACCGCATCAGCCAGCACGATAATCCTGCCATGCCCAGTACGACAGGCCTTTCAGGTCCTTTAGCGAAAGCATCGAGCGCCATGGTCATGATGTTGGCGGTATGGATAAGACCGTCAATGTCAGTTTTGCGGTCTGCGGTGGCGTGGCGCAGGATATGAATGGCCGCAGCGGGCGCGGATGCGGGCGCATTGCAAACCAGCCCGCCGTTTTGAGAGATATGCGCTGTTGTAAAGGATACGTGCGGCGCGCCTGAAAGCCATATGGCATCGGCCAAATCGTTCCACAACGGTTCCGCCGCTGTCCGGCGCATGGGCTGTCCGTTTTTCCGGAGCATGATGTCGTGCCCCGTCATGGCGCTTTCAATGAAATCATCATCCAGCGTGAGAATGGGGGTAATGCGGGTGGCGTCTTCATCTGCGCTATCGTCTGGCACATAAATGTTTTCTTCACCCGCTTTTGCCTTGGCAATAGCGGTGCGGATGGCGCTATCGCCCAGCCCGGCCTTTTGCGCGGCGTGAACGGCGTCAAATAATTGCGGATTGATGTGGGGATCAAAACCGTTTTCAGGATCGTCGCGATCGCAAGCATCCATGATACGGGCAAGGGCCTTTGCAATCATGTTGCGGCCGACGGATAGCGCCAGCGCGTCAAAATCCGCATCGCGGCGGAAACCAATAAAACTTGCGCTTTCTATATGCTCTGCAGGCAATACAAGGGCTTCGTCCTGCCCTGTCGCGGCAGCCTGCCGCGCGGCAAGGCGGGCATGGGCCATGGCTTGGTTTTCAGGTAGCGGCGTTGCCGTGCGTAATGCCGGGGAAACAGGCATGCTGGAAAGACCATAGGCCCAGTCCAACCCGGCCTGCGCCCATAAAGAAATGTCAAACGCGGCGCGGCGGTGCAGCAGGATATGGCACAGCTCATCATAAAAAGCCTGCGCTGCGTCTTCTGAGGATAAAATTTTATTTTGCCAGTTCCGGTACGTAGCTGCGCCCGCAATACGGTGAATGACGGCGCGGATATCCGTTTCGTACATATAACGGTTTTCCGCAGAAATACCGTCCAGCGTTTCCGTATCGGCGGCTTGCGGGCAGAGCCATGCGGGGAGTCGTTCTACATGAATGGGGGTAAGACTTGCGGGCAGGGGGGCTTTATAAAAAACGCTCTCCAGCAGAACATCGCGGGCGGGCGCATCCCAGTCGGCGGGCACGGCATAGGCCGTACCGTCATCCCCGAAAACGGTATCGCACCGCAGGGTGTCAAAGACGTTGTTTGTGCCGGTTGTCCAGTGCCGCGTGATGCGCATGGGAAGAACCTTTTTTAAGGGTCGGGAATCATTAAAAAGATATGAGGCCGACTCTGGCACAGCCCCTGCCTGCGATCAACAAAAGACCGTATATAACATAATACAAATAAACCCCGCTCTGTCATGCGTCATATCGCAGATAATCATTGCGCTTTTTCAACGGTTAAGCCTATGTTTAGGCTGTTCGTTGGCTGATACAACAACCTTAGGGATTCTTTTAAAAGACATGGCCCGGCTTTCGCTTTTTGGTCGCCTGACCAACATACAAATGATACTGCATACGTTCCTCCACGGCCAAAAGGTCGGCACGGACGATGCGGGGAATGTGTATTACAAGGGCAAGCCCCGGCGCGGGCGGTCGCGGGAACGCCGCTGGGTGATGTATGCGGGCGCGCCCGAAGCCTCTGCCGTGCCGCCGGAATGGCATGGCTGGCTGCACCACCAAACGAACACGGTGCCGTCGGGCGACAGCGCGTACCGGAAAGACTGGCAAAAACCGCACCAGCCGAATATGACGGGCACAAAAGACGCGTATGTGCCGCCACCGCTCAAAGGACAGCCCCGCGCGGAAACAACAGGTGATTATACGCCGTGGAAACCACAAGACAGTTGATATATAAAGGGAAATAAAAAATGCAAAGAAACGTTGTTGAAACCGTATTGGGCGCTGTCGTCATTGCTGTTGCGGCAGGGTTCTTGTTTTTCTTTTACAGCGCAACGGATATCCGGCCTGCGAATGGCTACGAGATCAGCGCAAGCTTTAGCAAGATTGATGGCTTGGATACCGGCAGCACCGTGCGCGTATCGGGCGTCAAGGTCGGCAAGGTTACAGATTTTCGCCTTGACCCTGAAAGCTATACCGCGATTGTCACGATGAACATTGATAACGGCGTCAAGCTGCCGCTCGATACGGCGGCGGTGATTGCCAGCGGCGGGCTTTTGGACGGCAAGTTTTTATCGCTGGAGCCGGGCGCGGATACAGAAATGATGGAGCCGGGTGATCGCATCCAGTTCACGCAGTCAACGCCGGGCCTGGAACAGCTTTTGGGGCAGGTGATTTTCAGCATGAACAAAAAAGGCGATGACACGACGGGGCCTGCGGAATAATGCCGTTGCTTCGCGCTTTTATTCTCCTGTCTTTTGTTGTCTTGGCTGTGCCTGCTGCCGAAGCGCGGCAAATGGATGATATGAACACGGCCGTGCTGCGCACAATTGATAAGGTTTCGGCCCGCACGCGTACCTTTGATGTGCCTGTCGGTAAGACTGTAAAATTCGGCAGCGGCCTTTTTATCAAGCCCCGCGCCTGCCGCAAAGCCGGACCGCTGGAAAACCCCGAAGATGCCGCCTTTCTGCAGATATGGGAGCGTAAAGCCACAGAAGAAAAAGCGGCATGGGTTTTTAGCGGCTGGATGTTTTCATCGAACCCCGCCCTGTCGGTGATGGATCACCCTGTTTACGATGTTTGGGTGATTGCCTGCAAGGATGCAGACGTTAAAGGCGATGATGCCTTTATTGAAGAAGACACGCCGGAAGAAACGGTATCGCCGGATACGGATTAACCGTTGCTGCCTGGTTTTTGCCCTTGCGGTTGTTTGCGGTGGATTTTCCGTTTTTTAATTGTGCCCCGTTTGCAGGCATCAGTAAAGATGCGTTGGACAATCAAGGCACGAATGGTGTCTGTTACAAGGGGGTTCGTACCGCTTTGCCCGCACATCTCTTCGGCACACATTTGCGCTGTGTAATTATTGGCGTTGGTTGTGGAAATATCCTGTGTTTTTTTTGCTAAAATGCTTACAAGAGAAGTATCACCTTTATATACTGATATCATCAAGGGAGTGTAGCCATTATCGGTTTGAATGTTCACATCCGCTCCGGCTTCAATGAGCAAAAGTGCTAATTCTGTTTTGTCTGCGCTAATGGCAAGGGTGAGTGCTGTTTCTCCACCATCAGTGTTGCGGATATCAAGATTAGCTCCGCCCTGGATAAGGGCGCGCAGGCGGTATTCGTCGTTGTCACGTACGGCGCGGTGCAAGGCTGTTTCCCCCAGCGTGTCTTGCTCATCAATGCCGCCCGGACGTTCCGATGGCGGCAGTTTTGCAATGGCATTTCTTTCCGCTGTTCTTAAATCTTCTATGATCTCTTTTTTTCCGGCCCAAAGCGCCTGCCGTATAAGTGTCCGGCCATTGTAGCCTTCAGCCTTGGTATCCACGCCTTGCGCGATTAATTGCCGGCACAGCGCTGTGTCAGGCCTATCTTTCCTCAGCTCCTCGAAAAGGCGTTGCGTATTTGTATTGATGTCGTTTTGCATGCCGTTTCCATTGCGTTACCAGATAAAACACAAACCTTTGAACAGTGTACCTGAATATGCCGGAAGGGTCAATTCTTATGTTAAATTAAGAGCTTTGGGATATCTTAACAGCCTGTGCATAAACGTCTTTTTTCTTCCAGCCGGTTTCGGCGGCGATTTGGGCGGCGGCGTCTTTTGTGCTCATCTTTTCTTTTAATATTAATGTCTGCAGGCGCTGGTCGACTTCCTCTGCACTGGCGGGGGGCTTGGCGACAGGGCCTTCAATCACAATAACAATTTCCCCCCTGGGCGGGCCACTGTCTTTGTAATGCGCGGCCAAGGTGGCAAGGGTGCCATGCCGTGTTTCTTCAAATTTTTTGGTAAGTTCGCGCAATACGGTGGCGGCACGGTCTCCCAGCACAGTGACCATGTCGGAAAGGCTATTCGCAAGACGCGGTCCGGTTTCATAGAAAATAAGCGTTGCGGGCACAGCGCTGATCTCTGCTAGCGCCGTTTTCCGTGCGCCGGATTTTGGGGGTAGAAACCCTGCAAAGAAAAACCTGTCCGTCGGCAGGCCTGACAATACAAGCGCGGCCAGCGTTGCCGAAGCGCCCGGCAGGCAGGTGACGGTAAGACCTTTTTCCCTGCAATCCCTGACCAGCCTGTAACCGGGGTCGGAAACCAGCGGCATTCCGGCATCGGAAACCAGCGCAACGCTTTGGCCCTTGGCGATCATATCCATGATTTTGGGCCGCATTTTATCGGCGTTATGTTCATGATAGGCGATCAGCCGCCCCTCGGCCTTAATGCCGTGACCTGCCAGCAATTTGCCTGTTTCGCGTGTATCCTCGCAGGCGATGGCGTCAACTTTCCCTAAGGCATCTAGCGCCCGCAAAGTGATGTCCCCCATATTGCCGATGGGGGTGGCGGTAATGTACAAACCGGGGGTATAGTGAAGCGCCTGATTCATGAATATGTTCATCTGCCAAATATAAAGGAGCGAGCCGTGCCTGCAGTATATGCAAAAATAAGGACATGCGCATATCTTTTCATCGCCTTTTTCCTGTCTGTTGCCGTCAGCGGCTGCGGCGGCGGCATGATCGGTTATACGCCGTGGGATATGAATGCCTCTGTGGCGACGGTCACGAAAGACCCTGAAAAACTGCCGGATATTTCATGGCAGACAACGGGACAGCGCCGCGCCTTGACACGGCAGAGCGAGATTTTCGCAGCCGAGCAGTCCCGCGCCCTGCGACAGACTCCGCAACAAAATATGTCTTATCCCGCAGAGGAAGCCGGGAATGCGCCTGCTACTTACCGCCCGGCGATGCAGCAGGCAAGAAAAGCAGCACCTGTCTTGAAACCGCGTGGCAAGGCGACGGCGGCTTTGTTGTTACCCTTGTCCGGCAAGCACGCAGCGCTGGGGCAGGGGATGCTGAAAGCCGCGCAAATGGCGTTGTTCGACGTGGGCAGCGCGCATTTCGAACTGGTGCCGCGTGATACCAAAAGCACGCCCGAAGGCGCGCAGATGGCGGCCAAGGAAGCTTTGGCGGCGGGGGCTGACATTATATTAGGCCCTGTGTTTTCGGATGATTTGAAAGCCGTGCGTGCCGTGACAGCCTTTCAGCGTGTGCCGGTTGTGTCCTTTTCCACCGACTGGTCACAGGCGGGGGGCGATGTTTACGTGATGGGCTTTTTGCCCTTTATGCAGGTGGCACGTGTGGTGCGCTATGCGCAGGATCACGGCCTTTACCGCACCGCCGTTTACGCGCCGCAAACAGAATACAGCGATTTGGCCATCAGCGCTCTGCGCCGTACCGGTGTTTACGTGACGCGGCAGGATCGTTATTCGCCTATGCAGACGGATGTATCCTTTCTGGTGGAGGATTTCGTGAACGTCAGCCGGACGGGCGAGGAAACATTTGATTTTGAAATGCTGTTCCTGCCCGTTGGCGGTGAAAGCGTAAAGGCCTTGGCGTCATTGTTTGACCAGAACGGCGTGAAATCAAGCGCGATACGCTTTATCGGCACAGGGCTGTGGGATGACCCGGCGTTGCACAGCGTGCCCGTTTTATATGGCGGCTGGTATGCTGCGCCTGATCCCAAATTGCGCCGCGATTTTGAACGGCGGTATGAATCCAACTATGCTGCGCGCGCGCCACGCCTTGCCACGCTGGCCTATGACGCAACGGCGCTGGCCGCCGTTCTGGCCCATACGGACGGCAATCCCTATGACCGGCAGAAAATTACCAACCCACGCGGTTTTGCCGGGTTGGATGGTATTTTCCGCTTCCGCCCTGATGGCCTGCCGGAACGGGGCTTGGCTGTTTTGGAGATCCAGCAAGGAAAATCTGTTGTGATTGATCCCGCGCCAACAGCCTTTGTCTCGCCGTCCGGTAGTTAAAATGTCTCTTGTCACTATCCGCGCCGAAGTGGATGCGGCTTGCCATGATGCAGGGCGCAGGCCGGATGATGTTGCCCTGCTGGCTGTCACCAAAAACCGCGCTGTGGCGGACATTCAACCCTTGCTGGATGCCGGGCACCGTATTTTTGGCGAGAACCGTATTCAGGAAGCCGCCAAAAAATGGCCTAACCTGCGGGAACAATATAGTGATATCGCGCTCCATTTCATTGGGCATTTGCAGACAAATAAGGTCAAAGAAGCTGTGGCTCTGTTCGACATGATCGAAACCGTGGATAGCACCCGGTTGGCAACAGCCTTGGCACAGGAAATGAAAAAGCAGGGCCGCATGGTGCCGTGCCTGTTGCAGGTGAATACGGGGGAAGAACCGCAAAAGGGTGGCGTTGCCCCTAAAGATATTCCCGCACTTTATGCGCATTGCGCGAAAGAGGGGCTGGAAATCAAGGGCTTGATGTGCATCCCCCCGGAAGATGATGTGCCGGATTTTCATTTTGCCCTGTTGCATAAGCTGGCGGGGCAGTTGGATGTGCCCGTTTTAAGCATGGGAATGAGCGGGGATTTTCCCCGTGCGATTCGTTATGGCGCGACGCATATTCGCATTGGAACGGCTTTATTTTCCGTAACATAAATATGATTGTTGCATTAAAATCAACTGCTTAGATAGTTATTAATTTTTCGTAAACAAAAATTCTTGCATTCTGACAAACTTTCACATAACGTATGGCCATGCGATTCAAATAACAACGCGTCAACTTAAAAAACTTATATGGAAGGCGGATCATGGGAAAGATCATCGGTATTGACCTCGGCACAACGAATTCTGCGGTTGCGGTTTACGAAGGCGACAAAGCAACAATTATTGAGAACCTGAACGGTGGTCGTACAACGCCATCTGTTGTGGCTTATAAAACCAAAAAAGACAAAAAAACAAAAGAAGTGACGGCAGAGTGGATCGTTGGCGCCAGCGCCAAGAACCAGGCTGCAATGAACCCCGAAGGCACATTTTATGGCGTGAAGCGTCTGATCGGCCGCAAGGCGGATGACGCAGAAGTCGCAAAGATGAAAGAAATGGCCTCCTATAAAATTACCGAAGGTCCGAACGGCGATGCCTGGGTTGAGCTGAAAGGCGACAAAATGGCGCCGCCGGAGATCAGCGCAAAAGTTCTGCGTGACCTGAAACAAGCTGCGGAAGCCCGCCTTGGCGAAGAAGTAACGGAAGCCGTTATTACGGTTCCTGCCTATTTTAACGATGCACAGCGTCAAGCGACGCGTGATGCCGGTAAAATTGCGGGCCTTGAGGTCAAGCGTATCATCAACGAGCCAACGGCAGCAGCTCTTGCCTATGGCATGGACCAGAAAGAGGGCGGTAAAATCGCTGTTTTTGATCTGGGTGGCGGTACGTTCGATGTCTCCATTCTTGAGGTTTTGATTGACGAAGAAGAAGGCAACCTTATCAAGGTTATGTCCACGAACGGCGATACCTTCCTTGGCGGTGAAAACTTTGATGAGCGCATTACGCAGCACTTGATCGACGCGTTGCAAGAAGAACATGGCGTTGATGACGATAAAATTGATGCCAGCATTCGCCAGCGTATCCGCGATGAAGCGGAAAAGGTAAAAAAAGAGTTGTCAACGCAGGATAGCGCGACAGTACGTTTGCCTTTCCTGATGCCGGATGACGACGGCGCCATGATTAACTTTGAATACGACATGACGCGCAACAAGTTGGAAGATCTTTTGCGCGATCTGGTCGAGGCAACGATCGAGCCTTGCAAGAAAGCGCTTGCAGATGCAGGTCTTGAGCCATCTGATCTTGACGAGGTGATCCTTGTCGGCGGTCAGACGCGTATGCCGCTGGTGATCGAAACGGTTAAAGGCTACTTTGGTAAAGAGCCGCACCGCGAAGTGAACCCCGATGAAATCGTCGCCATGGGCGCAAGCGTACAGGGTGCGATCCTTGACGGTCAGGTAGATAACGTTCTTTTGATGGACGTCATCCCGCTGTCGATCGGTATTAAAGCCACTGGTGACCAGATGTCCGTGATGGTGCCGCGCAATACATCGATCCCCTGTGAGATCAAAGATGTATTTTCAACGGCGCGTGATATGCAGACCGATGTATGTATTGAAATCTATCAGGGTGAGCGCCCTGTTGCGAGTGATAACAGGAAGCTTGGCAAGTTCGTGCTGGATGGCATTCCCCCTGCCGCTGCCGGTGAGCCGCAGATCGAGGTTTCGCTGAACATTGATGCGGATGGCGTTTTGAACGTATCTGCGACAGACCTGAAAACGAACCGCGCGCAAAAAATCACGGTACAGGCCAACGGTGGTCTTGATGAAGATCAGGTTGCCGAAATGCTGAAAGACGCAGAAGCGCATGCAGAGCAGGACCAGCTTGTCCGCGCGTTGTCCACAGCCAAAGCAGAAGCGGATGACGGTCTGAAGGGCGCCGAAGCTGATCGCGATCAGGAATACTTCAAGGAAGCGCCGGACGAACTGAAAGACCAGTTCGAAGCCGCTGTGAAGGAACTGACCGAAGCCCGCAAGCAGAACGATCCTGCCGTCATGTCTGAAAAGACAACGGCGCTGAAGGATATCCGCCTTGCCATCGGTAAAGCCTTTGCAGAAGCCGCCCAGCAAAATACAGCGGCTGAGGAAAGTAACGACAATGATGCCCCAACTGCAGAGGCGACAGCGGATACAGACGCTGCTACCCCGGCGGAAGGAACTGGCGAACAGCCGAAAAAAGCGGCTGAAGTCAAAAACGGCATGTAAACACATAAAAACCAACCATCCCCTCCCTGATAGCGGGCGTGAGCATCTGTTCACGCCCGCTTGCATATAAGGTTTCTTTTCGCTGCAAAACGGCTTAAAATAGAGGCAGAGGGGGATGCGGCGCTTTGGCCTATCGTTTCGATAAGATCAGTGTTTTGGTTGTGGATAGCCAGCCGGCGATTGTCGAGCTGATTCACGGTGTCCTTTATATGTTTGGCATCCAGAACATTTATACGCGCACGGATGGTAAAAGCGGCCTGCGGGCCTTTCGCCAGAATACCCCTGATCTTCTTATTGTCGATTGGGATCTGGATACGATCGACGGGCTGGAATTTACCCGCCGGATCCGCAGCGGCGCGACCAACCCCTTTGTGCCGATTATTTTCATGACGGCCTTCAGCTCGGCCAAGCGGGTCAAGCTGGCACGAGATTCTGGCATTACAGAGTTTTTGAAAAAGCCTTTCACGGCAGATTCTTTGTACCGCCGGATCGAGGCCGTGATTGAAAGGCCGCGTAAATTTGTGCGGGCAGATGGATATTTCGGCCCGGACCGCCGCCGGAAAAGTCAGGATGGCTATCAAGGTCCAGAACGGCGCACGTTGCCGCCTGTCGATATTGCGTTTCAGGACCGCGAGGATGAAAAATGACCCGGCGGGTCGCCGCCTTCGGTGCGCTTAACCAGGGAAGTTATGATATGTTTGGCCACTATCTTGCGCAAAAGATAGGGGCTAAAGAATTGCGTTATATGGCGGCGGCGCCCTATCCGAATGCGCACGCGGAATCGGAACCGGGCCGGCCATTACGGCGGGAGGCCTTAAAAGATACGCACTGCCGGGCGCAACTTATCCGCGCTGTCGCGGCGGATGCGCGTGCTGTTGACGCATTGGCGGCAGATGTGCGTTGCATGCCCTGCATGTCCATGCTGGCATTTCATGATGAGGTGGAACGTGAATTGGGCGTACCGATTATTTCGCTCGCTACAGCGTTGCAAACGGCCTATGCCGATGTGGATGCTGTGGGTGTTATACATATGCCGCCTGCCCGCGACCGGATTAACGACATTTTTGGCGATAAGGCGTTGTCTCCCGATGCTGCATTTTTGGCGCAGTTGGAAGAAGCGGAGGGTAATGCAGAATTGGTGTACACAATTATGCGCGATATTGTCACGGCATGGCGTGATCAAGGGCTTTCGCATGTGTTGTTTGCCCGCGCCGATGCGCCCATGGCAGATACGTCTGTTGCAGCCAAGGTTGATGGCATTCATATTCGCAGTGTCTTTGATTGTTTGGCTGATGCTGTTGCTAGGCAGGTAGATGGTTGATATTAAACCGCCGCCTCCATGGCGATATCAAACGGAATTTTCAAACGGAATGTTGATCCGATGCCTTCCGCGCTTTCCACGGCAATTTCGCCGTTCATCATGTCCACTAGCGCCTTTGTGATCGCAAGGCCGATGCCGCCGCCGTTTTCGGCCGAGGAAGATTTATTGAATAAAGTTTCTTGCCTTTCATAGGGGATGCCGGCGCCGCTATCTACAACGTCGACAATCAGGTATACCTGCCCGCTGCCCGTTGTATCAAAAGATGTATCCAGCCGCACGAATCCTTTGCGTGTGTATTTAATGGCGTTGCTTAGAAGGTTGCTGAGAATGCGTGCAACCGCCATGGGGTCGCCCAGAACGATGGGGCAGTTGTGTAGGTTTTTAAGGTCGCATTCAAGCTACAGATCTTTTATTTCAGCATCTGGCCGCATGGTGCCGACGACATTGGCAATAACATCCCTGCAGGAAAACGGCATGGTGTATATTTCCATTGTCTGCGTTTCAACAGTCAGAAGATCA
>JAPPOU010000073.1 GCA_028817795.1 Alphaproteobacteria bacterium | reverse complement strand
TCGAGTTTTTAAAGGAGGACCGCCTCACCCGGGATGAACGCGCTGATTTTATCAACACGATCAGCGAATGTTCAAAAACGCTCCTGAACACGCTGAATGATATTCTTGATATTTCTAAACTAGAAGAAGGCAAGCTGGAAATCAGCAACATCAATTTTGATCTGCATGCCGTTCTAGAAAATTCATCAAACATACTGAACCGCATGGCAAAGAACAAAGGGCTGTCGCTTGACGTGCAGGTTGAATCAGATGTCCCGCAGCACATACACGGCGACCCGCACAGAATGCAACAAATTGTTATGAACCTGATGAATAACGCCATTAAATTCACATCAAAAGGCGGCGTCACCGTTCATTGCGCCTACCTTAAAGAACAAGACCCTGCGGTTATTCGCGTCGAGGTCCGGGATACGGGCATCGGCATCAGTGAAAAGAACATGAAAAAGCTTTTCAAAGGCTTTACGCAGGCCGATGATTCCATTGCACGCAAATTCGGCGGCACAGGGCTTGGCCTTTCCATTGCAAAAGACCTTTTGCATCTGATGGACGGACGCGTCGGCGTAAATAGCGTGCTGGGCGAGGGCAGCACATTCTGGTTCGAAATTCCCTATATGGCCCCGATTGAAGCGGGCGATGACGGGGAGGAAGAAAACATTAATATCGGCCCCATGAAAATTCTTCTGGCCGAAGATAACAAGGTGAACCAGCAGGTCGCCATGCGTCTCTTGAACAATAAAGGCCATACCGTCAGCATTGCCGATGATGGCGAAACCGTTGTACGCATGGCACAAGAAGAAGAGTTTGACATGATCCTGATGGATATGAACATGCCGGTCATGAGCGGCATTGATGCCACACAAGAAATCCGTGACCTTGGCGGAACATACAAAACCCTGCCCATCATTGCCCTGACGGCAAACGTTGTCGATGAATACGTGAAGAAATGCTATGACGCAGGCATGAACGCGCATGTCGCCAAGCCTTTTTCACCCAAAGAGCTTTATCAGGTCATGGCCCGCTTCGCGCCTGAGCACGCGCTCAATGCCGCAGCGCAGACAACAAACAACATAGACGCGGAAGACGAAAAACTGACGGAAAACCTGCGCGAGATCAAAAAACAACTGGGCGCGGAATACCTCGACAACCTGATCCAGAACAGCCTCACAGAATCCGCGCGACTGTTAAAAGCCGCACAAGATGCCTTTTCAGACGGCGACAACGATGCGTTGGAACGCGCAGCGCATGATTTGAAAAACGTAAGCGGCCTTATTAACCTTGAAGACACCAGCCACTTCGCTAAAGTCGTCGAAACGCTGTGCCGCACCAATGAACTGACAGCCCTGCCCGATATCATGGCAATCTTGAAAAGAGATGGCGAGCGCGAAATACGCCGCATGGAACGAGAAAGAACCACTTCCCACTAAAATGTAAAAAATTAATTATCCGTTAGGTGTTGTCCAGCAACCATACCCCGGCGAACAGTTCAGTGTCACAGCCGCTGCAAAGGTACCGCCCTTTTGTACCGCCAGAGCTGTTGCGTCGCCATTGGATACCGCACCTTGCGATGCACGCAACATGAACGGTAAAGACAACAGGGCACCACCGCACCCCAAACGCACAACGCCTTCACGCAGGGTTGTTTTTTTGGGGTCGTCCGTATGGTCTCGCAGCTTAAAAAGCCCCGTTACGGCCAGTGTCGCCCCGCCAAGATAACTGGCAAGAGAAAGCAGGAAGCCAAGCCTGTCGGCAGCAGTTATAATGTTGTTCACGGTCTGCACAAGATTAAAAGCATGTGCCGGTTCATGAAAACCAAACATCGCACCCATGGTAAAAGCCGCAGCCATTTTGTGTGACAACGTGAAAGCGCTTCCAACAGAAGCCTTACCCGCCTTTTTTTTCGTATGCCGATTTTGCATCATCACTCCCAAAATCCCAAAGAACGAATCAGAGCCGTTCTTAAACTTCCCTAGCTACCATTATACAATATATTCACGAAGAAAGGTAAAAAGGGCAAACAGTCTTGAAAAACAATGCTTTCCGCTATGCCGCACCCCAGCTCAAGCAAACAAAAGAAAAACATTATAATTCAGGTACTTGGCCTATTTCTGTTGCTGCGCCCTTTGGTGCGTTTCAAGCGCAACTTTATTATAACGGCTCAGCCAAAACTTTTCCAAAGCCGGCATGACGGCCGGGCGTTTCTCAAACCACTCTGTCGGCGGTAAAAACAATTCGTCCCCCTTTGCCGGCGGATGCGCGCCCATCGTGCAAATTTCGGTGTTATCACCGCTCATCGTACTCATTTTTTGAACTTGCCTTTTCACCTCTTCGACTTCACGGCGGTATTCTTCAGGTTCAAAGCTGGGATAGTAATCCCACAATATTTTAATGCGCGGCACAATAACCTGACTCTTGAATGTGCTCCACACCGTATCATCCTTGCAACGAATGCCATCATCCATTGTAAGCGCTTCAAACAGCATCAAGCTTGATACGGCATCACGCTGAATCATAACCCTGTATCGCTCCAAAGGCTCAAAATGCGCCAGCTTGTACATGGCATCGGAATACAAAAGCAGATCATTCGGGTACAGCTGCTGATCGGCAGGTAGGCGATAGGTGCGATCATACAAAAACACCGCAATTGCCGTCATCGCACTACGGTCAGTAGCGGATTTAATTAACTCTTGTATGCCAGGCAGCATGCTCTCCGGCGTGCCGCCTGTTTCCAACGTTTCTTGCAAGGACAGGTACAACGGTAACTGCGTTGCGGGTCGGCGCATCATGTCGTTGGAAAAATAATCATATGCTGCCGCCGTCAATGGCAGCAACAAAACAACAGCCGCCGTCAAAGAAAAGAAAAACCGTTTCATAAATGACGCTCCACGCATCTTTTTTTACTCACCCGCATCACACTACGCACGATTATACCACCCCCTGCTGAACATTCAAACGCCCAACGGTATTATGGTATAAATATACGTGTTTCTTCACACAAACCCACTGACTATAATGCCGCATGCTCTTCAGTTCATGGGTTTTTATTGCCGCATTTTTACCTGTTACCTTTGCCGTGTTTCACATGCTGGAACGACGGGCGCCACGCGTGGTCGCTTTACTCTGGCTGACAGCGGCATCTATGTTCTTTTACGGCTGGTTTAAACCCGTTTATGTCATTCTTATCCTTGGCTCTGCCTGCCTGAATTTCGCGGCAGGGGCTTTTCTGGCTCAAAAGAACAAGCCGATGGCCCTACGCCGCACCGTTCTTGCCGGCAGCATTGGCGCCAATCTTGGGGCGCTGGGGTATTACAAATACGCAGGCCTGTTTTTTCAAACATTGAATGCGGCAGGCGCAAACCTTACCATTCCCGATATCGTTTTGCCGCTTGCTATATCTTTTTTCACCTTCCAAAACATCGCCTTCCTTGTTGATACATATAAACGCGCCGCAAAAGAGCTCGATTTTTTGCAATACCTTTTGTTCATCACGTTTTTTCCGCAGCTGATCGCAGGCCCTATAGTCCATCACGCCGAAATGGCCCCGCAGCTTGCAAAGAAACGCCCTGCAAAAACAGCGCAACGGTTGCGCGCCATGGGGCTGACGGCCTTTATTATCGGCTTATTTAAAAAGGTCGTGATCGCCGACCATATGGGCGATGTGGCAGACCCCGTCTTTGCCGCTGCGGCCACGGGTGCACCGCTGGCAGGCATGGAAAGCTGGACGGGCGCAATTGCCTATACATTGCAAATATATTTTGATTTTTCGGGATATTCCGACATGGCAATCGGCATTGCCGCGCTTTTCGGCGTGAAGCTGCCACTGAACTTTTTTGCCCCCTATAAAGCGCGGGATATGATTGATTTCTGGCGGCGCTGGCACATTACACTGTCACGGTTTTTGCGGGATTACCTCTACATCCCCCTTGGTGGTAACCGCAAAGGTAAAACGCGGCGACATATCAATCTGATGCTCACCATGCTGCTGGGCGGTCTCTGGCACGGCGCAAGCTGGACATTCGTCGTCTGGGGCGGATTGCACGGGCTATACCTGATAATTGCACATGCATGGAAAAATGTTTCTACATGCAGGCTTCCTGCCCCGCTTGCCGTGGCCACCACCTTTCTTTGCGTGCTGGTCGCTTGGGTCTTTTTCCGGGCTGAAAACTTTGAAACCGCGCATAACATGCTGGCATCTATGGCAGGGGCAAACGGTTTTTCCGCCGATACAGGAAGCCGCCTTTTGCGCCTGAACGAAAAATGGCTTGTCATGGTACTGGCACTGGCTGGCACTTTCTTTATGCCGACAACACATGAAATCATG
>JAPPOU010000041.1 GCA_028817795.1 Alphaproteobacteria bacterium | reverse complement strand
GCGTAAAGGTGCGGTGCGTTGTTTGCGCTGTTGCTGTGGCGATGGGGCTGCCGTTGTTGTCTGTGATCTGCCGGACATCCTGCCATGGAATAAACAACGTGCCATAGGCCGTTTGGAAATAAAGCTGGTGGGTCCTGCCGCCATGCAGCACGCGCCCGCTCAGGCTATCGCCGTTTTGCAATTGCAGCGTATCGGCCTTGGCCGGTGTGGGCGTTGTTGCCAGCAATGCTGTGAAGAAAAAAATGATGTATCGCATGACGTGCACTGTTCAAAAAATTGCGGACAGGATCAACCCTATAAAGGAGCGGGGGTTAATGCAATGATAAATAAGGGTAAAATATGCGCCAGCGCAGGTTAATCCCTTTTTAATGGATTTTATATAAAATTAGACTCGTATGTTTTGTATTAAAGGATATTTTTAAATGGTTTCTGAAAGCGTCATTATTTTTGGAGCAACGGGGAACGTGGTCATGGTTTTAAATGACGCGCTGCCCAAGGATATGCCTCTGCTGTTCAAGGTGGGCCATGACACGCTGGATCTGGTTAGTGGGGAAGACGTGATCTATTCCGAGCAAGGGTTGAACAATTATACGTGCCAGCGTTTAAGGCAGAAGAATGAAATCGGCATTCTGGAGGTGTTGGACAAGGCGCATCCGCCAAAGCATCTGACGAATGTCGCGTATCAGGCGGAGTGTTAAAGGGAAGTAACTGGGGGGAAGTGGATGTCAGCGGGGGATGTGACGCCGGGTAAAGGGGCGCAAGAGATTATTGGCAACAAGGCGGACGCCGTTGTGCGCCCGGATTCGCAAATGCCAGATGTTGTGAAAGCGATAGCGCCCGGAACGCAGTTTACATTTGAAGTTAGTGACGGCCCATCTGCGCCTAAGCCTGTAGAGCCTGCACCACCCACTGCATCCGCGCCGCGTGCAACCGTTAAAGCTGATAAGCCGAAAATTTAGAGTCTTTCTCGTTTTATCCGAAACACAGCAAGTCCCCTCTCCCCGACCCTCTCCCGGAGGGAGAGGGGGAAGTGGTCTCATTTTAAAATAAGAAATGTTATAGAGTATTCTGCGCTTGAAAAGAGTCATATCCTTCCGGACTAGGTCCGGAAGGACGGTAATTTTTAATATGAACCCTCATCCTTAATAAAATCCAGCGCCTCTGCCGCCTCCAGTACTTTCTTTGCGGCAGTTGTATAGTTGCCGTTTTTCTGGTGCAAAATTATTCCCGCATGCAAAACTATGGGCGCATAGCGTTCCTTGCGGGCGCGGATGATAACGCGCTTTGCATTTTCGCCTTTGCGGGGCCAGAGGGGGTAAATGGCAATAGTGCCAAACCAGCGGCGCTTGGTGAGGTGCAGGATAATATCATCCAGCCTGTCGGCGCGGTGCACGATCGATAGCATGCCGCCCTGTTTGAGTTTTTTATGCGTGTATTTAATCCAGTTTTCCAGCGTTGCGCCAGTACCGCCTTCGTCACGCGCCATGGCTTTTCCCGTATGGGCGGAACGAAGATGCGTACCGTCCTCCTGATATGGCGGGTTCATCATGACCGCATGAAAGGCATTGTCCGGCACCTGTCTTTCTGTTTTCAGGTTACCGGAGACAAAACGGCAGCGCCCGGCCACTCCATTGTTCTCTGCGTTTTGTTCTGCGAGCGCGATCATATCGCTTTGCGCATCAAGGCCTGTCAATTGCACGCCATCTGGCAGGCGGGCAAGGGCGCAAAGCCCCGCAGAGCCGACCCCGCACCCGACATCCAGAATATGCTGGCCCTTTTTCGCCGTGACGCTGGCAGCCAGAAAAACGGTATCCAGCCCCGCGCGAAAGCCTTTTTCGGGTTGCAGCAGTGTGACGCGTCCGCGCAAAAGGGAGGTGGTGGCTGTTCTATGGGTCACTGGCTTCCCCCAGTCCGGCCTCTTTTAGCAGGCGGTAGGCCTCTTCGGCATTATCTTCCAATACCATAAAACGACAGGGTGCAAAGCCGAATGTCAGGCCCATGTTACGGCTTGTATTCTCGTCAAACACGAAAAAGGGGATGTCCGCCCCGCTGAGAAGAGAGGTGACGATGGCGATTTCTGCCTGATTCCAGCTGCGAAAAATTTCCTTCATTTCTGTTATTTTATCCCATGATTTTTGCTATACCAAGACCATCTGCAACAACAGGGCATAAACCGCATGATCCGGCCACAGCCGCAAACCAGCCCCGTCCTCCATCCCGTGGACAGCCTGTCTGCGCGCCTTTCAGATGATCTGGCGGCGGTGAACGCGATTATTCTGGACCGTATGCAGTCTGATATTCCCCTTATCCCGCAATTGGCAGGGCATTTGATTGCGGCGGGGGGCAAGCGTATTCGCCCATTGCTCACGCTGGCAGCAGCGGCCTTGTTTGGTTATGACGGTGGACGCCAGCACCGTCTGGCGGCCTGTGTTGAGTTTATTCATACCGCCACGCTTTTGCATGATGACGTTGTTGATGACAGCAGCCAGCGGCGCGGCAAAGCCTCGGCCAATGCTATCTTTGGCAATGAAGCGGCCGTGTTGGTTGGTGATTTTTTATTCAGCCGCTCTTTTCAGTTGATGGTGGAAGACGGCTCGCTCGATGTTTTGCGCGTATTGTCAAATGCCTCTGCTGTTATTGCAGAGGGCGAGGTTCTGCAGCTCTCCACCGCCAATGATATTGCAACAACAGAAGATCAATACCTGCGCGTGATATCCGCAAAAACAGCGGCTTTGTTCGCGGCGGCCTGTGAAGTGGGCGGCCTGGTCGCGGATCGCGGCGAAAAAGCATGCGCGGCTTTGCGCGCTTACGGCATGCATCTGGGTGTGGCGTTTCAGATATCAGATGACGTGTTGGATTATGCGGCAGCAGAAGACCGTTTGGGCAAATCACTGGGTGATGATTTCCGGGAAGGTAAAATGACGCTCCCCGTTATCAAGGCATTGGCGCAGGCAGATGAGAGTGAGCGTACTTTTTGGCAACGCACGCTGGGCGCTCTTGACCAGCAAGACGGCGATTTTGAAACGGCGCTGGATATCTTGCGCAAACATGACGCGTTGGCGGCATCATTGCAGGCGGCGCGGGTAGAGGCGGAAAAGGGCTGTTTGGCTCTTGAAACCCTGCCGCCGCACCCTGTCAGGGATGATCTGGCGGCCTTGATGTCTTTTGCTGTCGAGCGGGATTATTAAGAAATAACAGTGTTGTATACCCCGGCAGACCTTAAATAAGGGCCTGCACAGGGCCATTCGCGCATTTTAACCCTTGATATTTACCGTAATACTGTATAATATTACGGTAAATTAAGGCATTGAGGATGTTTCGCCCGAATGCCCGCAAAACCCACGAAAAAGACATTTAACGAGACAGCTGCCGAATCTGCGGGCCGTCGTTTGCTGGCTGAACTGGGTCGCTTTGATTGTGACGAGAACGCGTGCATGCAACTGATTGAAAAAGGCGCAGACCTGAATGTGCGGGATAGTTATAACAATACAGCCTTGACCTTGGCCGCGTGGCATTGCACCGATATCGTGCTGGCTTTGATAGAACGGGGCGCGGATGTGGATGCGGCGACCTGCTTGAACAACACCGCTCTGCATATGGCGGCTTATAATGGGCATGGTGCCGTCGTTGCGGCTTTGATAAAGCATGGTGCGCAGTTGGATGTGCGTAACCGTGAAGATGGAAATACGCCCCTGCTGTCCGCCGTATCGCGGAGGCATATGGATGTTGCGAAAACCCTTATTCAGGCTGGCGCAGACCCGAATGTGCGAGATAATGATAACAATACAGCCTTGACTTTGGTGGCGAGGAGCTCCCCTGATATTGCACTGGCTTTGATAGAACAGGGCGCAGATGTGAATGCGTTTGGCGCAGAGTGCAATACTGCCTTGCATCTGGCGGCTTGTAATGGGCGTGGTGCTGTCGTTACAGCCTTGATCAAACGTGGCGCACAGTTGGATGCGCGTGATGGCCGGGATGGAAATACGCCCCTGATCGACGCCGTATCGCAGGGACATGCGGATATTGCGAAAGCTCTTGTTAACGCAGGGGCAGATGTAACGGTGAGAAATAGACGGGGGGTCACAGCTGCAAATTATGCAGAGAGATTCGTCCCTGAATTGAGCGCGTTTCTTGAGGCTGCAGAGGTGCGGCAAGGCTTTGCTAATGCCGATAGAGCAGGCACGCCCCGCAAGCGCAAAATCCGCCGCCGGACTGGGGGGATATCGATCAAACCTTAATATTTTTTGTTTATCAGTTAGATAGCCCGCAATTTTATTAACATAATTATTGACGTGAGAGATAAACATCTGTACAATCGTTCTAGATAAAAGAC
>JAPPOU010000042.1:6174-18269 GCA_028817795.1 Alphaproteobacteria bacterium | reverse complement strand
GATTGACCAGCCGCGTTTTGTGGTGGGGACGGGGAATGCTGTAGGGCCGGGGCTGGGGAACCTATGCCAAGGAGAAGACGTGAACCCGGTTCTGCACACTCTAACAGGCGTCGCATCGCAGGATACGATATTGATGGGCGGGCGCATGCAAGTGGATAACGCCAAGATTGGCGGGCAATATGTGACGACGGTGGGCGGATCAAAGCCTATTGGGTTTCGTATACGCAGGACAGCCAAGATCAGCAAAAAATTTGATATCGATATTGATTGGTATGCAGCCTTTACCAGCGCGGTGAGCCTGACGGCGATAGCGGATATGGATTACGACACAATTGACATTGCGGCGGCTGTTGGGTCAGGCGATTTGGCGGATCTTGGGACGGACGGCACGATTTCTTATGCAGGAAACTTTTCTGGCCCCGGTACGGGTTCGGCAGGTGGCGTTAGCGCGGGTAATGTGGAAGATGGCGTGACGCTGGAAGTTTATTGCGATATGACGGCAACGTTGACCAATGGTGGTTCTGCCTCTATTCAGGTGACAAACATAGAAACGGCGGCAGAGGGTAATTTGGGCGCATTCGGCACAAGATCAGCCTGTACGGGGTCTGGAGCCGGGTCGCCATCCATGACATTTGTATATGATGCGGCAACGCGGAGTAGCGTGTACTTTGGTGGGCGCTTGAATGGGGGGACAGCCGTGTCTTTCCCTGCGGGGGGAGGCACAGGGTTCAGCACAGCGAATACAGGGGGCGCGTCTGTTCAGTTGGTTCTTGTGAGCCAGTGATGACAGGCATTTGCCTTCGGGGTGGTGCAGCATAAAGAAAGATGATATGGTGCCGTCCTCTGTTTGAAATCTTATCTGAACATAACTGCGAGGTGTTGCGAGACATGCCAAAAATGACGTTCATTGAAAAAGACGGCAAGGCGCTGGAGGTTGATGCGCCGAACGGTTTATCTGTCATGGAAATTTCACACAAGCACGGCGTGGATATCGAAGGCGCCTGCGGTGGCTGCTTGTCTTGCGCGACCTGCCACGTGGTTGTGCACCCTGACTGGGCCGGGAAGCTTTCGGACAAGGAAGAGGCGGAAGAGGATATGCTTGATCTGGCCTTTGACTTGAAAAAAACGTCACGCCTTGGCTGCCAGATTTTAATGAGCGACGATCTCGACGGCCTTGTCGTAGCCCTGCCCGGCGCGCCCGCGCCGTGGGAGGAGTAATGGTACGTTAATAGTACGTGACTTTCACTTGGGCGTTCCGGGTTTAATGCCGTTATTGTCGTCACAGGCTCTGGCGAGGGCCTGTGCCTACTTATTTTCGTAGTATACTATTGAGTAGAATTCAAAATTTTTATCGCGTGATTGGCAGTAATCAGGGAAGCTATCTTTTACATCCAGTGCTTTATATTCCTGCCAAGTGCCAATTAAATCTTTATAGCTCTCAACCTCTTCAGTGTAAGAAGTCATCACAGTTTTATCTGTTAGCCGTTTTATAAGCTTTTCACACTCTAAGATTGAGATTTTAGCATCTTCAATATTTCCAATAAACAAAGCTTCACAGAGATGGTGGGTTTGATAGTCTAGATCACCCAGATGCTGATTAATAAGGCGAGTGATGCTAATTTCATCATTAGGGTCTAATTCCAGAGCTGTCTTATAAAACTCTATATTTCCACTGATGTAGCCCAGCCATCTGTAGGCTTTTGGATTAGAAGGTTCATCTATGACCCACTGTTTTAAAATTTCATGTAAAGTTGTCTGTAAGGGAAAAGGTATAAGTTGGTGAACGTGGCCGTTGAAAAATGCAAGCTCGCACAACTCCTCCGCAATCCCATTTTGTTGGAGTTTGGGCTTGTTTTTTAATTCAGAAACATATTGTTCAATATTTTTGAGGGCTTCTTTTTTTAGGCCGCGCTCCTTAAAATGGCAGTAACGAGAAAAAAGCAGGAACTCTTGCTGAGATGAGTAATTTTCAGCAATATCTTTTAAGCCCTCAAAATTATCTTTATTCCAGTAGTGCATATTCCTACAATTTTATCCTATTTCAGGCCTTTTTCAAGAAAGCTGCTTTTGTTACCTCTCATGCATCGCATTATCCACCGTGCGGCGGAAGCGTGAGAGCAGGTAGTTCATAATTGTTTTCTCGCCCGTGATGATATCCACTGTGGCGACCATGCCCGGCTTGATGGGCAACTCCTTGCCGTTATGCAGCAGGGTGGGAGTGTCGCTTTGGACTTTGACGCGGTAAAAGCTGTCGCCGTTTTCATTGACGAAACTGTCGGCGCTGATCTCGCGTACGGTGGCATCCATCATGCCGTAAGTCTGGTAGTCATAGGCGGTCAGTTTTATCGTGGCTTTTTGGTCGGGGTGGATAAAGGCGATATCAGTAGGGCTGACCATGACTTCGATAATCAGCGCATCATCACGCGGCACGATCTCCATGATAGGGTCGCCCGGCCCGACAACGCCGCCGACAGTCCTGAATTTAATATCCTTGACCGTACCATTGACGGGAGCGCGGATTTCGGTGCGGGCGGCTTTGTCTTTATATACGGCCAGCGTTTCCTGCAGTTCTTTCAGTTCGGCGCTTTTTTCGGCAATTTCCTTTTTTGCGGATGCTGCGCGGGCGTTTTTGCGCTCGCTGATTTTTTCTTCCGCTTCTTTCATGCCGGCCTCGGCCCCGGCAAGGGCGGCACGCAGATTTTTAAGCTCTGCCTTTTGGCTGGATAGTTTTGATTTGATCTGCAGGATATCCACTTTTGAAACTGTGCCGCGCTCGACCAGCGGCGCGATCATGTCGTATTCTTCTTGCGTATAAGACAAGACCTGCTGAATACCCTTTACTTTGGCGCGGATTTCATTGGCTTGCTGGTGTTTCTGGTCGCGTTGCTGCTCCAGAATGTTGATCTGGCTTTTAAACTGTGTTTGCCCTGATTGCCATGCGGATTGTTCCAGCACTACGGCTTCGGGGGCAGAGGCTTTCAGCTCTTGTGGGAAATCGGGCGCGGTGTCTCCGGCTTCCGCTTCCAGACGGGCCAGCGCGGCCTTCAGACTGTAAAAGCGTTGCAGGGCGGCTTGGTAGTCAGACCCAGCCTGCACGTTGCTCATGCGTAGCAGCAAATCGCCTGCCTTGACGGTGTCGCCTTCGCTGACAGAGAAAGATTCGATAATGCCGCCTTCAAGGTTTTGTACAATCTGCACTTCCCCTGTCGGGATCACGCGTCCTTGGCCAAGAGCGCGTTCATCGACTTTTGCAAAAAACGCCCATGCCACAAAAAGAACGACAAAGGCCAGTATGGCGTATAGCAACGCGTAATCCTTTGTTCGCAGCGTTGTATAGGGGTGCATATCCTCGTCATATTTATCGGCAAGGTCGAGGATGGACAGGGCTTCGCGGTCGAATTCTTTCATGTCAGTCTTCCCCTCCGGCGGTATCTGCGGGGCCGTATTTGCGGGCCTGCAGATTGGCAAGGACTTCGTTTCTTTCACCGAAAGCGACAAGCTGGCCCTTGTCCATCAGCGCGATTTTCTCAATCAGGCCCAAAAGGGTGCTGCGGTGCGTAATCAGGATGACGGTTTTTCCTGCGCATATTTTCGCAAGCTTTTGATAAAGGATTTTTTCCGACTTCGGGTCGATATGCGCTGTCGGTTCATCAAGGATCAGGATGGGCGGGTCGTATAAAAGCGCGCGCGCAATCGCAATGGACTGCCGCTGTCCGCCGGACAGGTATGCGCCGCGCTCGCCCACCGGCGTGTCCAGCCCCATGGGGGAATGCCGCATAAAATCCATGACGCCCGATAGCTCTGCTGCGCGCAGGACGGCATCATCGGCAACGGCTTCGTGGCCCATGGTGATATTGTCGCGTACAGAACCGTAAAACATATAGGCATCCTGCTGCGCAACGCCGATATTGCGGCGGAGGTCGCCGGGTTCAATCTGGCGCACGTCAAGGCCATCGACTTCAATCGCGCCGTTGTCGGGCTGGTAGAGGTTGGTGATAAGCCTTTGCAGCGTTGTTTTGCCGGAACCGACAGAGCCGATAATCCCCACACGCTCACCTTCTTTCACATCGAAGGAGACTTTGCTGATAATATTGCTGGACTGGCCGGGATAGCGGAACGTGACATCCCGCAGCGTGATGTTGCCTTCAAATACAGGTTTTGAAACGAAAGACCTTTCCCCGCCACGCTCTGAAGGCAGCTCCATCAAACTGTTCAGGCGCTGCAATGCCGTGCGGGCTTGGTTCAGGCGTGTGAGGATAGCGGCCATTTGTGACAGCGGTGCAATCACACGACTGGACAGGGTAATGCAAGCAAACAATGCGCCCGGCATCATAAAGCCTTCGCTCACCAGATAAACGCCATAGATAATCACACCCACCGTGGTCAAGCCTGCGGCAAGGCCGGTAAAATTCATGCCGAGCGCTGAAATAGCACGTGATTTGACCGAGGTCATGGACGATTTTTCGACGATTTCTTCCCACTTGCGCTGGTTGTGCCCTTCGGCGGCCTGTATTTTAATGGTTTCAAGGCCGTTGAGGGTTTCAATGAGAACATTGCTTTTAAAAGCGCTTTCCCGCGCATTTTCCTCGATCACTTTTGCCAGCGGTTTTTGCAATACGGCGCCAAATGCCAGAATGGCGACTGTAAAGGCGACAGGCACAAAGACAATGGGCCCGCCGACAAGGCCGATGATAAGCAAGAACAGGAACACAAAAGGCAGATCGATCAGCGTGGCGACTGTCGCTGACGTAAAAAAGTCGCGCAGTGTTTCAAATTCGCGCATATTGTCGGCCAGAACGCCAGAGCTTGGCGGACGGGATGACAGGTTGATGCTCTGGATATGTTCAAAAATGCGGGACGAAATGCGGATATCGGCCTTGCGCCCGGCGGCATCAAGGAAGTGCGTGCGCAGGTTTTTGATGATAAAATCAAACGCCAGCGCCAGCGCCACGCCGACCGACATGACCCACAGGGAGTCATAGGCCTTATTCGGTAAAACGCGGTCATAAACGTTCATGATAAAGATGGGGATGACGATGCCGAAAGCGTTAATCATAAACGCTGCAACGACAACCTGCTTATAAACGTCTTTATGGCGACGGATAACGCCCCAGAACCAGTCTTTGCCCTCGTCTTCTGATGTGGTGGGACTGCTGCGCGTATCCATCCGCGCTTGTCCGGTCACGAAAAAGGCATAGCCGCCGTATTTTTCTTCCAGCGCTTCTAGTTCCATGCTCATGGGCATGTCCGGCGTTTCGGGGAAAACGGTTTCCGCGATACCGTCCGTGACGGATTTTAAAATGCAGGCCTGCTGGTTTTTCAGGACAAGAATGCAGGGCAGGCCGGGCGAGGCCGCAATGTTTTCTAAACTACGCCGCACAAGCCGCGCTGACATATTGGCCCGTTCCGCCGCCCGCACAAACAGCCCCGGTGAAGCAAACCCTTCTTTTGATAGCGGTAGTCCTGCCGTTAGTGCGGCAACACTGGTGCGCCGCCCATGGTCGCGGGCCAGCAGGACAAGGCATTCCAGCAACGGGTCTTCAATCGCCATGCGGTCATAGGCCATGGGCACCGTGTTTTCTTGTGGTGTGTCAGTTTGTGACAACGGCGCACTCCTCTTCTTCGTTGGGGCAAGGTGTGGCTTGCGTTGCATCCTGTGCCGTTTCTGCGGTGGTAGATGTCAGCAGCTTCCGTTTGGAGTCAGGGTCTTTGCGTGCCGCGATCAGCCCCATGCTTTTCAGCATCAGCGGCGGCAGTGGAATGTTTTCGTACGATGGTGGCGGCGCGTCCAGCGCGTTCATCAGACCGCCGCTGAGAGCCAGCAGCCGGTAATTTGCGAACAAAGCGCTATAGGTTGCATTAATACGGTTGCTTTGCGATGCGGACAGGGCATTTGTTGAATCCAATAGGTCCAAAAGTGTGCGGCGGCCAATCTGGAACTGGTCTTCGTAAGCTTCCAGCACTTTTTTGTCGGCTTTTTCCTGCCGTTTAAAAGCGTCCATTTGTTTGCGCGCTGCATCGCGGGCGGCCCAGGTGTCGTTGATGTTTTGCTCTAGTGCACGCTCTGCCGTCTCCGCATCGAAACCGGTGGAGATTTTTTCGTGCAGGGTTTCTTTCATGCGCGCTTTGTCTGCGCCCCCGCGAAACAGGTTCCAGCGCATCACGACCAATGCGCTGCCACTTTCTTCCTGCCCGCGAATGCCGCTGAGGTTTCGGCCTTTCTCTCCCGTCATTTCAAGACTAACCCTTGGGTAGAACCCGGCGTCTGATGATGCGTGTGCGGCAGCCGCAGTCTGGAAATCTGCATGCAGCGCGGCAAGGGTGGGGTTGTTGTTTTTGGCCTGCCGCAAAAGTTCTTCAAGGCTACCGGGCAAAAGGGCAACGTTGAATTTGGGTGTGTCCAGCTCTTCGGGCGGTGGCAGGCCGACAGCGTCTTTATAGGCGGATTCAGCTTCTTTCAAGCTTCTTTGCACGGATTCAAAATCAACCTTTGCGCGTTCAAGGCGTGATGCGGCTTGCGCAAGATCGCCCTGGTTGAATTTCCCCCGTTTCGTGCCGTCCTTGATTTTTTTTAAGAGTTCTTCATGCCGCGCAATGTTTTCGCGCTCGACCTCCATCAACAGGCGGCGGCGCTTGACGTTCAAAAAACTGCTGACGATATTCAGCGCGACAAGTTCCGATGTTTCCAGTGTGCGGTATCCGGCTGCAATGTCCCGCGCTTTTTGGCGCTTTATTTCATGCACGGTGCCAAAGCCGTCAAACAAAAGCTGCGTTAATGTCATGGAAACACGGCTGCGCCCCAGACTGGTTTGCGGCAGAACAGGTGTTTGCGTTGATTCATATCCGGCATCCGCCGTTAAGTCGATGGAGGGCAGGTATAGGGCGCGGGTCTGCGTGAGCTGTGCTTCTGTCGTGCCCTTGCGGTTTGCGGCGCTGCCGATTTCGGGGTTGGTGGCGATGCCTGTTTTGACCGCTTCTTCCAAAGACAGGCCATCGGCATAAACAAGACCGCTGCCCGCGCTGCACAGTACGGTCATGAACAGCGCAATCAGCGCCGTACGGGAGAACATCCCAGCGCGTGCATGATTCTGTTGTTGCCCCATGGCTCCCCTTTAAAAACCCCTGTGAAAACAAAGCGTTCCACTAACGCCATATTCTAATACAAAATGAATTCTGCTGTAAGGGGTCTTTAGTCGTTGATTCTAAAAATAAAATTGGCTTAAAGCCCCTGCATACAAAAATGTACGAAATTGAAATAGATTCAATTTTATAAAAATGCATTAAATTGCTGATTTTCCTTACAAAACAAGAGCTTTCATGTATATGTAAATACTTATCTTTTTATTAAGAATTTCTCTTTAAAATCAAGGGAGGTATCCAGAGTGATACATAATATGGATTTTTTCTAATCCAGTGTGAGGAAGAGGAAAACTACATTTGCATTATTTCAACCTGTCCATAGATGTCAGTTCATCGTACAGCGTTGATGCACCAGTGCTTGAAATACTGGTGGATGGCGGTGTTGTTGACAGTGTGAGCGTGACAAGCACCAGCACCTTTGACTTCATGCTGGAATTTCCGCTGGTCGATGATTTTCCATCGAGCCTGAGCTTCCGCTTTAACGATGGCTCCGGTGAAGGGGGCCGCACGGTGACGCTGGATGAAGTGCGCGTGAATGGTCAGGCTGTGGATCCATCTTACCTGTCGCAAACCGTTTTGACGCAAAGCCAGAGCGCAGCGCTGAATTCATCAGCGCTGGATCATCTGTTTGGCCGGGTAGAGCCAACGCTGGCCGATCTTGGCACGGCAGACCTCACCGGTACCTCTAGCGATGATGTGCTGGCACGTTCTGATTTTGACGACATCATTGATGGCGATGCCGGCGATGACCGTATTCGTGGCATGGGCGGTGATGACGCTATTGATGGCGGCGCGGGCGATGACATGATCTTTGGCGAAGAAGGAAACGACATTGTGATTGCTGGCACAGGCAATGACGTAGTTTTCGGTAACGATGGCGATGATATCCTTTATGGCGAAGGGGATATTGATGCGCTTATCGGTGGCGCGGGCAACGATGTTTTGAACGGCGGCGCGGGCGATGACTTCCTGCTCGGCTGCGCGGATGATGATATCCTGTTCGGCGAAGACGGCAATGATATGATGACAGGCGATGCCGGTGCAGATACGATGGTTGGCGGCGCAGGCGCGGATATTATGCTGGGCGGTGCGGATAATGACACCATGATCGGCGAAGGCGGCGATGACCTGATCCTTGGCGGCGATGATGATGATTATATTTCCGGTGATGCGGGCGCGGATACCCTGCTGGGCGAGGCCGGGAATGATATGATTTTCGGCGGCGATGATGATGACAATATTGACGGCGGATCGGAGAATGACCGGCTGTTCGGTGATGCGGGTGCGGATACGATATACGGCAGTGCCGGCGATGATGTTGTTGTTGGCGGCGCTGGCGCGGATACGTTGTATGGCGGTAGTGATAACGATGTGTTGCATGGCCATGGCATAGATTCTGCCACGATTTCCTCTATCCTTGATGCAAACCCCAATGTTGTCTACAGCGAAGATACGAATAGCTTTTACGAGTATGTGTCAACGGGAGTAACGGCAAGCGGAGCCTTTACAGCAGCGGCCGCAGCAACGTTGAATGGCGTGAACGGGCATTTGGTGACAATTACCTCAGCAACGGAAAACGCTTTTGTGCAGGGGTTGATTGGCGCAAATGTCTGGATCGGCGCTTCAGATGCGGCATCAGAGAATAACTGGACCTGGTCTGCGGGGCCTGAAGACGGTGTTATTTTTTCTGTAGGGGCAACCGCACAGAATGGTTTTTACGAGAACTGGAACGGCGGCGAACCAAACGACAGCGCCGGCGAGGATTATGCGGAAATGCGCTCTTCCGACGGTCTTTGGAATGACCTTTCCGGGGCTGGTACGCAAGGCTATGTGATCGAGTGGGATGCAAGCCTGTTTTCCGATGATAACGCCATTGACACGCTGAACGGCGAAGGTGGTGATGACATCCTGTACGGTCATGGCGGCAACGATATCCTGAACGGCGGCGCGAACAACGATGTCATGATTGGCGGTGCGGGTAACGATACGATGTCGGGTGGTACGGGCGATGATGTATATTACGTGGATAGCGCCGGAGACAGTGTGAATGAAAATTCAGGCGAAGGCACGGATTTGGTTTACGCGAATGCCAGCTATACATTGGGGGCAAACGTTGAAAACCTGACGTTAACGGGCACCGGCGATATTAATGCCACGGGCAATAGCTTGGGTAACGTTATTATCGGCAATAGCGGTGACAATATCATAGACGGTGGCACCGGCGCGGATACGATGTCAGGTGGTGCGGGTGACGATACCTACTACGTGGATAATGTGGGGGATATCACTGCGGAAAATGTTGGAGAGGGGACAGACCTTGTTTACGCCGATGCGACACATACATTGGGCGCCAACATTGAAAACCTGACGTTAACGGGCAGTGCAGATATTGATGGCACGGGCAATACGCTGGATAACGTGATTACCGGCAATAGCGGCGCGAATACGCTGAACGGCGGTGGCGGGAATGATACGCTGGATGGCGGTACGGGCAATGATACGATGGTTGGCGGTACAGGCAACGATACCTATTATGTAGACGCTGCCGGTGACACAGTGACAGAGAATGCAAGCGAGGGGACAGACCTTGTTTATGCTGCTGCGACATATACGTTGGGCGCGAACGTTGAAAACCTGACGCTGACAGGCAGTGGTGATATTGATGGTACAGGTAATGCCTCTGCCAATGTGATTACCGGTAACAGCGGTGATAACGTTATTGATGGTGCTGCGGGCGCGGATACGATGGTCGGCGGCGCAGGTGATGATACATACTATGTAGATAACGCTGGTGATACCGTGACTGAGGGTGCAAGCGCAGGGACAGACCTTGTTTACGCCAGCGCGACACATACGTTAAGCGCGAACGTTGAAAACCTGACGTTAACGGGCAGTGGCAATATTGATGGCACGGGGAACAGTCTTGCCAATATTGTTACGGGTAATAGTGGCACCAATACACTGAATGGCGGCGGAGGTGATGATACGCTGGACGGTGGTACGGGTGCAGATACCATGGTTGGCGGCACGGGCGATGATACTTATTATGTGGATAATGCGGGTGATATCGTTACCGAGAATGGCGGTGAAGGGACAGACCACATCTTTTCCGACATTACCTACACGCTTACGGCTTACACGGAAAACTTGACGTTATTGGGTACCGGCAATATCAACGGCACAGGAAATGGCGGCAATAATACGATTACTGGTAACAGTGGCAACAACACGATTGATGGTAATGGTGGCATCAACACGCTTTATGGTGGTAATGGCAACGACACGCTGATCGGAACGGCGGGTGACATTTCACTGAACGGAGATGATGGGAATGATGTTTTGATCTCCGGGTCCGTGCCTGCCAGCGCTTGGGCGCAGGCGCTTTTTAACGATAACCCAGGTCTTACTTACAGCACGGCAACCGGAAATTTCTATATGCTGGTGGATGACCAGCTTGACTGGGATGTTGCGCGGGCGGCGGCAGCGCTTACAGAGATTAACGGTGTCGGCGGGCATTTGGCGACTGTAACATCATCCGCAGAACGCGATTTTACCGTGAGTATATCGGAGGGAGAGAATGTCTGGCTGGGCGGGACTGATGACCCTTCTATTACCGGTGATGCTTACGATGAATGGTACTGGGTAGAAGGACCGGATGCAGGCACGCAGTTTTCCACCGGAGCCACGCCGGTAGGGGGAGAATATACCAACTGGGATGCGGGGCAGCCGAACGATACGGATGACACGCAAAACTATCTTTACATTTATAATGCCGGTGGTGATGAGTGGGGGGATACCACTATTACTGGCCTTATCAGTGGTGTTCAGGTGACGCATTATCTAATTGAATGGGAAGGAAGCGATCTCGTCCCGCCATCATATGGGTCTATTCTTAATGGTGGTGATGGCAATGATACGATTACAGGCGGCGGTGGCGGCGACACGTTGAATGGCGGCGATGGCGATGATGGCATTACAGCGGCCGGTATTGCGCTAGGTGAAATTTTCTCTGTTGATTTTACATCGGGTGCAGATGGTTTCAGTTACAGCGATGGTGGTTTTGGGGGCAGTGATCCGGCAAACGCGGATGTCAGCGGGTCTTCCAGCAACGGGTACCTTGAAGTTTACATTGATGGCCAGAACACGAGTTCTTCAAGCAATATTTCGGGTAACTGGAGCGATACTTTCAATCTTGCCGTAGAGACGACAGGTGTTGAGTTGACGCTTAATTACTACCACTTCCACTCCACGTTCAATGATACCGGAGAAGATTCTTACGTTTATATTCAGGTTGACGGTACTTACTATGGCACGGCCGGGTCACCGCTTCATATCAGCGAAGGTTTGGGGAGTGGCGGGACGTATGAGCCGGGATGGACGCCGATTACACTGAACATAGGCACCCTTTCTGCAGGAAACCATACGCTAACCATGGGAATCTTTCATACGTCGGAAAACAGTTCCTATGAAGATTCATATGTGCGGTTTGACAACGTTACGATGACAGGCAATGTGCCGCACGGAAATGTTACTGTTCTTAATGGCGGCGATGGGCTTGATACGTTGACAGGTAATGTGAGCGAGGATCATTTTGTTTTCGAAGCGGCCACTGCCTTTAATGATGTCGATATTGTCGAAAACTTCAGTACAGCCCAGAATGATGCACTGGATATCAGCGACATCCTTTCAGGTTATGACCCTATGGCTGATACGTTGACGGACTTCGTGCAAATCACGACAAACGGCAGCGACTCTGAATTGCGTGTGGACGCGAGTGGCAGTGCCAACTTTGGTGCGGGTAGCCTGATTGCCACCATTACGGGTGTCACTGGCCTGACGGACGAAGACTTACTGGAAACAAACGGTAATCTTATTACCGCTTAAAGTTTACCCCTTGCAAGTGGTTGTATTTGGTCGGGAATTTCCCCTCGATTTTCCATTTACCGATTTATAAC
>JAPPOU010000042.1:496-6164 GCA_028817795.1 Alphaproteobacteria bacterium | reverse complement strand
ATTTATAACTATTGTTACATTACAATAGTATGTATGAAGGTCGTTTCCTTCATTCCGATTCTAGCGTGAAACCGCGACGGATGGGCGTTAGGAGATACGATGCTTGGGAAACTTTCATCTCTCTATTGATGTGAGCGCCACGTATGGCGTGAACGCGCCGGGGCTTGATATCCTGGTCGATGGCGTTGTTGTCAGTTCTGTTTCTGTCACAGCATTGGACGGGATGGGAGAGGATTCCTTTGAATTTACGCTTGATTTCCCATTAACTGGTAGCTTTCCCTCCAGCCTTGGCTTCCGCTTTAGTGATGGGTATTTTGAAACTGGGCGGAGCATCGTCCTGCAGGACGTGCGCATTAATGGGCAGACTATAAAAACAATGCACATGTCTCAAAGCGTGCTTTTGCAAGATCAGGTTTCCAGCGTTGATGTCGTGGCCGTGGATCATCTGTTCGGGCGTGTCGAACCGGTACTGGCCGATTTCGGCATTCCTGACCTGACAGGCACGTCTGGTGATGACCTTCTGGCGCGGTCGGGTGGCGATGATATCATTGATGGCGGGGCGGGGAATGACCGTATCCGTGGCCTTGGCGGCAATGACATGATTTTCGGCGGCGGCGGCAATGATATGATATTCGGGGAAGGGGGAAACGATATTGTTGCTGCCGGTGATGGTAACGATCTGGTGTTTGGCAATGAAGGGGATGATATTCTCTATGGTCAGAATGGCAGTGATGTTCTTATTGGTGGCGCAGGTCATGATGTGTTGAACGGCGGTGCCGATGATGATTTTCTGATCGGCGGTGATGGCGATGATATTCTGTTTGGCGAGGATGGAAATGACACGCTGGTGGGCGAAGCCGGAGATGACAGGTTGTATGGCGATGCAGGTGACGACATGCTGGTGGGTGGCGCTGGCAACGATATTCTTTTGGGTGGGGCAGGGAATGATACCCTGATTGGCGAGGCCGGGGATGACATCATTCTGGGCGGGGATGACGATGATTTTATTTCCGGGGATGTAGGTGCGGATATCCTGATTGGCGGTGCCGGGAATGATCTTGTTTTTGGTGGGGATGATGATGACGGCATTGACGGCGGGGATGGTGATGACTGTCTGTTTGGTGATGTTGGAAATGACCTTATCCTTGGGGGTTCCGGAAACGATACATTGGTTGGCGGCGATGGCAGCGATAATTTGCAAGGTGGAGATGGTGATGACATTATCCACGGCAGCGGCATGGATATGAACGAGATTTCTGCTCTTCTCGCTGCAACACCGGGCCTTGTGTATTCTGAGGTAACAAATAGCTTCTATCTTTTTGTTAATGCTTCTGTATCGTGGGATGCGGCGCGAACGGCAGCGCAGGCGACACTTTTGAATGGCGTGGCCGGGCATCTTGTTACCATTAATTCGGCTGCGGAAAACACCTTTGTCTATCAGCTTGCGCTGGCTGGCGGGGCGAACAGTTCATCTGGTCCGGGTGGCAACCGTATCTGGCTGAGCGCGACAGATATAGAGGTAGATCAAGCATGGCGCTATGCCGATGGGGACGAGGCTGGATTGCAGTTCAGTAGCGCAGGCGTAGCTGTCAATGGATTCTATGCCAACTGGGGTGCAGGGCAACCAAACAACTCTGGTGGGTCACAGGTTTATGCCACGATCTGGTTCAATAGTGGTGGAGATGATGCGACATGGGATGACCGGGATGCTGCAGATACGCATGATTACGTGATTGAATGGGAAGCTGGCGCATTGAGCGATGATAATGCTGCGGATACGATATACGGCGGCGCGGGCAATGATCTGATCTATGGCTGGGGCGGCAATGATACCCTGTCGGGGGATGCGGGGGATGATATTATTTTTGGTGGTGCTGGTGATGACACAATAGATGGTGATGATGGTAACGATACACTGGTCGGTGGTGCTGGTGATGACACAATAGATGGTGATGATGGTAACGATACACTGGTCGGTGGTGCTGGTGATGACACAATAGATGGTGATGATGGTAACGATACACTGGTCGGTGGTGCTGGTGATGACACAATAGATGGTGATGATGGTAACGATACACTGGTCGGTGGTGCCGGGAATGATACAATCTACGGTGGGGCAGGTGATGACTACATTGATGGTGGCAATGGTAATGATACGATGATTGGTGGTGCAGGTAACGACACTTATGTTGTGGATAACGTGAATGACATCATCATAGAAAACGCGAATGAAGGCACAGATACGGTCAACGCCAGCATCACTTATACGCTTGGCAACAATATCAAGAATCTGACGTTGACAGGTACAGGGAATATCAATGGTACGGGCAACGGCCTGAACAATGTTATTATTGGTAATAGTGGGAATAATACGTTGATAGGGGGGGCAGGTAACGACATGCTGGATGGTGGCGTGGGTGCCGATACGATGATTGGCGGTGCAGGAAATGATACATATTATGTGGACAATGTAAGTGATATCGTCACGGAAAACGCGAATGAAGGCACAGATACGGTCAACGCCAGCATCACTTATACGCTTGGCAACAATATCAAGAATCTGACGTTGACAGGTACAGGGAATATCAATGGTACGGGCAACGGCCTGAACAATGTTATTATTGGTAATAGTGGGAATAATACGTTGATAGGGGGGGCAGGTAACGACATGCTGGATGGTGGCGTGGGTGCCGATACGATGATTGGCGGTGCAGGAAATGATACATATTATGTGGACAATGTAAGTGATATCGTCACGGAAAACGCGAATGAAGGCACAGATACGGTCAACGCCAGCATCACTTATACGCTTGGCAACAATATCGAGAATCTGACGTTGACAGGTACAGGGAATATCAATGGTACGGGTAACAGCCTGAACAACGTTATTACTGGTAATAGTGGGAATAATACGCTGGATGGTGGCGGCGGGGCGGATACACTGTATGGCGGTGGGGGCAATGATACGCTGATCGGCCGCATGGGCAATATTTCCCTGAATGGCGGCGATGGAAACGATACGCTGACGTCTGGTTCTGTCGCTGCAAGCGGGTGGGTGCAGGCTGTTCTCGATGCCAACCCCGGTGTTGTGTATCTTAGTGCCACGGGTAATTTTTATCAGCTTGTAGCGTCGCAGGTGTATTGGGATGTGGCGCGTGCCGCAGCTCTTGCTACGCAAATTAACGGGGCGAGCGGACATCTTGCCAATATTACCTCTCTTGCAGAGCATCAAGGTCTTATCAGTATTACTGGTGGTAACAATACATGGCTTGGCGGATCGGATGAACCTTCTGTTACGGGCGGTCTTTATAACCACTGGTACTGGATGGATGGACCTGAGGCGGGAACCAGGTTTTCCATTAACGCCACGGCGCAATCCGGACAGTACGTGAACTGGTATGTTGGCCAGCCGAGTGACTCTAATAACACGGAGAACTATCTCTATGTTTACAATGCCAATAACCAATGGGCCGATACAACCCTGCAGGGGCTGATTAGCGGTGTGCAGGTGACGCACTACCTGATTGAATGGGAAGGCAGCCAGATGACTCCTGCATCGCAGGGCACGATCTTGAACGGCGATGATGGTGATGACATTATCACAGGTGGCGGTGGGGGTGATACGCTGATCGGTGGTGCCGGTAATGACACAATCACGGCTGTCGGCACATCGAAGGGCCAGATTCTGTTCGGTCAGTTTCAGACGGGCAATGATGGATTCAGCTATGCAGATGGCGGTTTTGGTGGCACGACGCCGCATAGCGGCGTAAACGTGGATGGTGCCCGTATTACGTCAGACCAAGGGTCTAGCCTTGGCACGTTAGAGGTTGCGGTGACGCGTACGGGCACATTTACAAATGCCTCAGGAAACTGGAGCCAGGCATTTAACCTGTCATCCAATACCTCCAATGTGGAACTGAAATTGTCTTTTCGTCACTTTCACAACACCGCCAATGATACTGTAGAAGACTCGTGCGTTTATATCCAGGTTGATAACACCTACTACGGAATCAGTGGTAACCAGTATATTAGTCAGGCATTGGGCAGCGGTGGTCAGACAGATACGGGATGGGTCTCTGTTACCTTGAATATCGGCACGCTTGCGGCGGGCAGCCATACGCTGCGTTTAGGTATCTTGCATACGGGTGGTAACCAGAACAACGAAAATTCCTGGGTGCGGTTCGATGATATCGTACTGACAGGTGATTTACCTCATGGCAATATTACTTATATTCATGGTGGTATCGGGAATGATATGTTGACTGGGGGAGCAGGCCGGGATCATTTTGTGTTCGATGCTGGGCAGACGTTTGGTTATGTCGATATTATACAAAACTTCAGCACGGCACATGGAGATGCTTTAGATATTAGCGATATCCTTATTGGTTATGATCCTTTGACAAGTGTGCTGACGAATTTCGTGCAGATTACGAACTCTGGTTCTAACTCCATTGTTCGTGTCGACCCTAATGGTACAGCGAATTTTGGCGCAGGGTCGCAAATCGCTACATTAACAGGTGTTACAGGTTTAACAAACGAAGACCTGTTGGAAACGAACGGTAATCTTATTACAGCATAAAACCTTTACTGGAAAACAGCCGTGATCGTGATGGTGCCGTTGTATGTGCCGTTCGTAGGAGATGCCGGCATGTTAAGCTGCGCCCCGATGGGCACGTTGGTAAATGGCGATGAGGTCAGGTACGTATTTCCACCATTGTTGGTGACAAGGTTAAAGTTGTCCAGCGTCATGGAAGGAGAGCCGCCCGTATGCGTGATGGTGGCGCTAGCCGGGGCGCTGACCTGAATAGTTTGGAACGGAAAGCTTTGGGACACAGTGCATAATCCGTTGGTGAACGGGGCGGCATCTGCTGATGCGCAGCCGGAAACGTTGCGCGTGCCATCGGGGCGGACAATGATGGTAGCCGTGCCGCCGCAGGTCACGGAATAATCTCCATAGACCAATGGTTGCGGGCAGTTCAGGGTTTGCGCCATTGTGGGGGCGGGCAGCATGGCGATATAGACCATGGCAAGCGCAATGAAACGATACGGTGTTATTTGTTTTGTCATGCCCTCCATCCTTTATTTCTGCCAGTTCATATTGGTTTCTGCTGTGGCCAGAATAGCGCCCGTCTGGCCTTCTTGTTTTATTGCTGTCCGAAAGTTGACCTGTATGCGTGGGCAGTCGCTTTCATCGGGAAGCTGTATCGGCACGCGCATGTGTCGTTGTGAAATCTCGGTGTAAACGGCGATGCCATAGAGTGTTTGCAGAGTGGTATCTTTGCTCCCTCCTGTGCAAACCAGTTCAATATCGCCATATATACTTTGGTTGCCGACGCGGTTCAGCATGAAGCGTGCTTCCATCTCCTTGTCTGCTGTGGCGTGCACGGAAATACGGTCAATGCTGATTTTTGCCGTGACGTCACCGCTTCTAATGAAGACGGGCATGGAAACGCCGGTGGCGGTGCTGATGTTCGTGCCGCTTGTCGGGGCCGGTTTATGTGCTTTTTCCGCCGTAATCCAGATATGGCTTCTGTATTCTCCCGGTACGGGAAGATCGTTGCGGAGCGTAAGGTGTACTTTGTGTTTCCCGCCGGGCGGAATGGTGATGTTCTGAGGTTCGGCATGCAAGAAATCTTCGGCCCACAACAAACCGGGCGTGTTTTTTGAG
>JAPPOU010000042.1:0-486 GCA_028817795.1 Alphaproteobacteria bacterium | reverse complement strand
CTTCCGTCATGCGGAAGTGAAGCCATCCGACATTAAAAGATAAAGGCGCGTCTTCATCGTTAACGATGGTCAATGTGCCTTCGCGCTGGCTGTCAGAGAAGATCAGTCTCTCAAAAGGCACATGCATGGCATAAGCGTTTCCGACGCTGGCCATGGTGATTATTAAAAAGAGAGCAAAAAAGACACGCTGCGTATTCATGCTGGGCACTTTAACACGTTCGGCGCTTTTGTTTTATGCAGAAAATTACGTTACGTAAAAATAATTTATAGCTTTAGCCCCTTTTCATATCCGGATTGAAGTGGTAGCGTGCCGCATCTTTACCATACTGCCCTGATACTGGAGGTCTTCACAATGCAAGAACCCAAAGCCCTTGTTGATAAGTTTATCATGCCGTGGCTTCAGGAAAATCATCCGAACGCTGATGTGGTTGTTATGGCGGGGTCCTATGGGCGGGCCATGAAGTCGGGCGGGTATCAGCCGATTGC
>JAPPOU010000078.1 GCA_028817795.1 Alphaproteobacteria bacterium | reverse complement strand
CTCATTTACCTCGCGGCCAGCATGCTCTGGATGAAATGAATGTCAACAGAACCTAACCTTTCTGAAAATAGTGTAATACGAGGGCGGACGATATTTGGGGGAAGGGGGGATGTCAACATCGTAATCATAATGCGATCATGCGCGTTATAAAAAATGGTGCCGTATTGTAATTATATTACAAAATAAGCTGCATGAATCGCCCTGTGTTCTCTTGGCGATAAAAAAAGGGACTAACCCTGTATTTTTCCTGAAATAGTGCTTGACCGTTTTCCAAAGCGCCGATATATTGCCCCTCGCTCAAAGGATGGGCTGGTGGTAGACGCTTGTAAGGTCTAGACGCAGTCCGGTTTTATAACCGACGCCTTCGCGGGAAAAGTGGAGGCAAGGCTGATCTTTCGGATCAGGTGATCGGGTGCCGCGAAAAGCGGCTCAGTATGCCCGTATCTCTCAACTCATCCTCTGAATATATGTATTGAACAGTTGCAACTGAAGAGAAGGGCTGTAAATGCCGACTTATAACCAACTCGTACGCAAAGGCCGCAAGCTGCAGGTCGCGAAGAAAAGAAACGCCGATTTGCAGGGCAACCCGCAAAAGCGTGGCGTTTGCACGCGTGTTTATACAACGACACCGAAAAAGCCGAACTCCGCGCTGCGCAAAGTTGCGCGTGTGCGTTTGACGAACGGCCGCGAAACAAACTGCTACATCCCCGGCATGGGACACAACCTGCAGGAGCACTCGGTTGTGTTGGTACGTGGTGGCCGTGTACGCGACCTTCCCGGTGTGCGTTATAAGATTGTGCGTGGCGCGCTTGACACCCAAGGTGTCGACAAGCGCCGCCAGAGCCGTTCCCGTTACGGCGCGAAACGCCCCAAATAAGAAGAGGTTTTTAGGATATGTCACGTCGTCATGCTGCTCAGAAGCGCGAAATTCTTCCGGATCCCAAGTTTAAGGATGTGGACGTTGCGAAGTTTGTTAACATCGTTATGAAGGACGGCAAGCGCTATGCTGCCGAACGCGCCGTTTATGGTGCTTTGGATATCGTCGCGCAAAAGATGAAAGTTGATGCGGTCGAGTTTTTCCACGAAGTCCTGACCAAGATCATGCCTTCCGTTGAAGTAAAGTCCCGCCGTGTCGGTGGCGCGACCTATCAGGTTCCTGTTGAGGTACGGCCTGCGCGCGGCAAGGCGTTGGCGATGCGTTGGTTGAAAACGTATTCCGGTGCCCGCAGCGAAAAAACAATGTCTGAGCGTTTGGCGAACGAAATGATGGATGCTTACCAAGAGCGCGGTGCATCCGTGAAGAAGCGTGAAGACATGCACAAAATGGCAGAGGCGAACAAGGCGTTCGCCCACTTCCGTTGGTAATCAAGCAGGGGATCGAAGACAATGGCTGAAGCAAAGAAATATCCGCTCGACAGATACCGCAACATCGGCATCATGGCCCACATTGATGCGGGTAAAACAACGACGACCGAGCGTATCCTGTACTACACGGGTAAGTCCTATAAAATCGGTGAAGTGCACGATGGCGCGGCCACCATGGACTGGATGGAGCAAGAGCAAGAGCGCGGCATTACGATTACCTCCGCTGCGACAACATGCTTCTGGCAAGACCACCGCGTAAACATCATCGACACGCCCGGCCACGTTGACTTCACAATTGAAGTTGAGCGTTCCCTGCGTGTTCTTGATGGTGCTGTAACAGTATTTGACTCCGTTGCGGGTGTTGAGCCGCAGTCTGAAACCGTATGGCGTCAGGCAGATAAATACGGTGTGCCCCGTATGTGTTTTGTCAACAAGATGGACCGTACCGGCGCAGATTTTTACCGTACCGTTGACATGATTATTGATCGTCTGGGCGCTGTGCCTCTGGTTCTTCAGCTTCCGATTGGCTCGGAAGCTGATTTCATAGGTGTTGTTGACCTCGTCAAGATGAAGGCGATTGTCTGGAACGGTGAAGAGCTGGGCGCGTCTTTTGAAGAGCAAGAGATTCCCGCTGACCTGAAAGACAAGGCTGAAGAATACCACGCCAAGATGATTGAGTTGGCTGTTGAAGTTGATGATGCTGTCATGGAAGAGTACCTGAACGGTAACGAGCCAGATGAAGCGACACTGAAAAAATGCATCCGCAAAGGTACGATTGACTACAAATTCGTTCCCGTCCTGTGCGGTACGGCGTTCAAGAACAAAGGTGTTCAGCCTTTGCTGGATGCGGTTGTTGACTATCTGCCAAGTCCGCTGGATATGCCGGCGATCAAGGCGACAAAGGTTGATAACGAAGAAGAAGTTGTTCCCCGTAAGCCGGATGAGAGTGAGCCTTTTGCCGGTCTTGCGTTCAAGATCATGAACGACCCCTTTGTGGGCTCCTTGACCTTCGTGCGTATTTACTCCGGTAAGCTTGAATCCGGTTCTTACGTTCTGAACTCTATCAAGAACAACAAAGAGCGCGTTGGCCGCATGCTTTTGATGCATGCGAACTCTCGCGAGGAAATCAAAACAGCAACGGCAGGCGACATTGTGGCGCTGGTCGGTCTGAAAGATACCACGACAGGTGATACGCTGTGCGACAGCGCAAAATCCTGTGTTCTGGAGCGTATGACCTTCCCAGAGCCTGTGATTTCGATCGCGGTTGAGCCGAAGTCGAAGGCGGATCAGGAGAAAATGAGCATTGCGCTGGGCCGTCTTGCGGCGGAAGATCCTTCGCTGCGCGTTTCCTCTGATGTTGAGAGTGGCCAGACCATCCTGAAGGGCATGGGCGAACTGCACCTCGACATTATCGTTGACCGCATGAAGCGTGAATTTAAAGTGGAAGCAAACATCGGTGCGCCACAGGTTGCTTACCGTGAAACGATTACGGAAGCCGGTGAGATTGATTACACGCACAAGAAGCAGTCTGGTGGTTCGGGTCAGTATGCCCGCATCGTGATGAGCTTTGAGCCTGGCGAAACCGGCTCCGGTTTCGAGTTCGACTCCAAAATTGTGGGTGGCGCGGTTCCAAAAGAATATATCCCTGGTGTTCAAAAAGGTCTTGAGAGTGCAAAAGAGGCAGGCGTTGTGGCCGGCTTCCCCTGCATTGACTTCAAGGCAACGTTGTTTGATGGCGCATACCACGATGTTGACTCGTCCGTTTTGGCGTTCGAGATCGCGGCCCGCGCAGCGTTCCGTGAAGGGATTGCCAAGTGCAAGCCTGTTCTGCTGGAGCCCATCATGAAAGTGGAAGTCGTAACGCCCGAAGAATATATGGGGGATGTGATCGGCGACCTGAACAGCCGTCGTGGACAGGTAAGCAGCATGGACAGCCGCGGTAACGCCCGCGTGGTTGCGGCCATGGTGCCGCTTGCCAGCATGTTCGGCTACATCAACACACTTCGCTCGATGAGTCAGGGGCGTGCACAGTATTCAATGGAATTCGATCACTACGATCCTGTGCCGCAAGCTGTCGCTGACGAAGTGAAAAAGAAGATCGCGTAACGATACGAAACAGGAAAAACGGTAATCCAACACTCTTTATCTAAATCCAAGGAAGGAAGAAAACATGGCAAAAGGTAAGTTTGAGCGTAACAAGCCACACGTTAACATCGGCACCATCGGTCACGTTGACCATGGCAAAACGTCTTTGACGGCGGCGATTACGAAGGTTTTGGCAGAAGCTGGCGGCGCTGAGTTCCGTGCCTATGACCAGATTGACGGCACGCCTGAAGAGCGTGAGCGCGGCATTACGATTGCGACAGCGCACGTTGAGTACGAAACAGAAAACCGCCACTACGCGCACGTTGACTGCCCAGGTCACGCGGACTACGTGAAAAACATGATTACGGGTGCGGCGCAGATGGATGGTGCGATCTTGGTTGTGAACGCGGCTGACGGCCCCATGCCGCAAACGCGTGAGCACATCCTGCTGGCGCGTCAGGTTGGCGTTCCTGCCATTGTCGTGTTCCTGAACAAATGCGATATGGTTGATGACGCTGAATTGCTGGACCTCGTTGAAATGGAAGTGCGTGACCTGCTCACGAAGTACAACTTCCCCGGCGACAAAATCCCGTTTGTTAAAGGTTCCGCCCTGTGCGCACTGGAAGGCACGGACGAGAAGCTCGGCAAGGAAGCGGTTCTTGAGCTGATGAAAGCTGTTGACGAAAACATCCCGACGCCTGCGCGTCCGGTTGACAAGCCTTTCCTGATGCCGGTTGAGGACGTGTTCTCGATTTCCGGTCGTGGTACGGTTTGCACGGGTCGTGTTGAGCAGGGCATCGTTAAAGTTGGTGAGGAAGTTGAAATCGTTGGCCTGCGTCCGACGCAAAAAACAACGATCACCGGCGTCGAAATGTTCCGCAAGCTTTTGGATCAAGGTGAAGCTGGTGACAACATCGGCGCACTGCTCCGTGGTACGAAGCGTGATGAAGTCG
>JAPPOU010000017.1 GCA_028817795.1 Alphaproteobacteria bacterium | reverse complement strand
CACCCACCGGCAGCCCCGCAGCGCACCGGTCCCCCCGACAACCCAGCCCACGCCCAGCGCGCCCGCACCCCCGGCCACGCGGGCGCGGTACGTCACGGTATTTCCCGCGCGATGGTGAACTTTGAACCTGATCTGCGCCCCTCCTTGAAAAAGGCGGGCTTCCTGACGCGTGATGCGCGTACGGTTGAGCGTAAGAAGTATGGTAAGCACAAAGCACGCCGTTCAACGCAGTGGGTCAAGCGTTAAGCTTTACCTCTCACTGTACAATCAGTACAAAAAAACGCCCCGTTTTATGCGGGGCGTTTTTTTGTTTGCAGTCTTTGTTTATGCGCCTATATTTTCCAACGGCTCAAACTGGCCGGCGTCACGGTTGTAGCTCATGACCACGCCGTTTTTCATGTCGAAATACCAGCCGTGCAGGGTGAGCGTGCCAGCTTTGACCTTTTCGGCAATCCACGGAAACGTCATCAGGTTTTTCATCGATGTTAAAATAACGGCCTGCTCCAGTGCGCGGTGGCGCAGCTCCAGCGATGCATCGGGCAGGGCTTCATCAACAGCTTTGAGCGCAGGCTGGCCAATGCTGACCCAGGGCGTTAAAAATTCGTATTCTTCCTCTGCCGCCTTTAAATCCATCAAGGCCTGACACCCGCCGCAGTGGCTGTGCCCCATCACCACAAGATTGGGCGTTTTTAATGTGCGGACGGAAAATTCAATCGCCGCGCTGGTGCCGTGGTGGCCAAGGTCACAGGTATAGGGTGGCACAATGGCGGCGACGTTACGGATCACGAACATATCGCCGGGCTTGCTGTTGGTCAGCATGGCGGGGTCTGTCCGGGAATCTGAACAGGCAACGACAGTCCACTTGGGCGCTTGCCCCTCGCGGAGCAAGTCTTCATACAGCGTGCTGTCAGACTTAAAGTAATCCTGCTGAAAGGATTTATATCCTTCGATCAGGTTTTTGAGCGGTGTGTCATCTGAATAAGGCATAGCGTCCACTTTTTTCCGAGGAAAGTGGCACTCTTTTTTGGGGGCGGCAAGTTTTTTCGGGGTTTTGTTTCAATAATGATGGTTGATTGACGTAAATATCCCGTACCATAAAATCTGGATATTTTTGCGCTCTTTTATTTTTTGGCATAATGGGTACGAGGGGTTGGACAGGCAAAAAAAAAGCGCTATGGTGGGGCTTGTTTTTAAAACCCTTTTGAAACAAGAGGTTAAAGTGTCTCTTCTGCTGCCTTACAAGGGCATATCCCCCAAAATCGGGCCGGATGTTTTTCTGGCCTCCACGGCTGTGGTCGCGGGCGATGTTGAAATTGGTGAAAAATCGAGCGTCTGGTTTAACTGCGTAGTGCGCGGTGATGTCAATGATATCAAGATCGGCGCCCGCACGAATGTGCAGGATGGTACGGTTGTCCATGTGTCGAGCACGCTGCAGGGCACATATATCGGGAATGACGTGACCATCGGCCATATGGCTTTGTTGCATGCCTGCACGATTGAGGATGCGGCCTTTATCGGCATGCAGGCCTGTGTCATGGACGGGGCTTATGTTGAAACAGGCGCGATGGTGGCGGCAGGCGCTTTGGTCACGCCTGGAAAGCGCGTGCCCACAGGGCAGCTATGGGGCGGATCGCCCGCGCGGTTTATGCGTGATCTGACACCGGAGGAACGGGATTATATTCCCTATTCCGCGCAACACTACGTGAATATTGCGAAAGAATACCTGTAAAACCCAAAGAATGGCTGTAAAATATTGATGATTGCCGCGATTTGATACAAAATGGTGGCCTGTCCGCTTTGCGGTTTTTGGAAACATATGGGGTTATGTTGATGCGTTTGTTCAGGTTTGTTCTTCCGGTTCTTTGTATTCTGTCTTTGTCGGCCTGTACCGGCACGGTTGATGGCCTGCAAAAAGATTATAAGGAACTGACGCGCTGGTCCAAGGGCAAGCCCGGTACGGATGTGGAGCGCAGCATAGGCCCCATGCCGCGTGGGTATTACGGCCAGAATAGCCGCCGTGTCTTGCTCAAGCCGCCCGGCGTGCAGGGCGTAGATGCTGCATCGCTTGACGCGCCACAGCCTGACGTGACGTGGACGGATGTGGGCGATTACAATTCCTACCGCACGTTAAAGCCTGCAGATGCCACGCCTGCAGAAGTGCCGCACACGCAGTATAACAATCAGGTCAAGGTATACTCTCTTGAAGGTGGCGCGCCCGGTTATGATGGCGTGACGGTTGTCAGCGGGAACGGTACGGAAGTATCTTCCTATGGTGGTGCGCAAGGCATGCCGGCAGAGCAGGTGTTTTTTGGCCATGGTTCATCTCATGTGAAGGCGCAGGATAAAAAGAAGCTGGAAAGCCTTGCGGCGGCCATGCGTTACAAACAGGGCGTTGCCGTCACGGTTGTTGGCCATGCCAGCCAGCGTGTTGATGGCGTAACGGACCCCATGAAGCGTAAAATGATTAACTTTGACATGGCCCAAAAACGCGCCGATGCCGTCACGAAAATTTTGCGCAAGGCGGGTCTTGCCCCTGGATGGGTGCATGCAACGTCAAAAGGTGATGGCGAACCTAACCCCGCACCGCCGCCCGGCATGTCGCAGGAAGCGGCAGACCGCAGGGCTGACGTTTACGTGGAAGAATAACGCATGGATAAAACGTTAAGGGTGGGCATTGCCGGCCTTGGGCATGTCGGCGCTGATGTTTTCCGGCTTTTGCATGAACATGCTGACCTGTTAAGCGACAGGACGCACCGCCGCATTGTCGTGACCGCTGTTTCTGCGCGGGATAAAACAAAAGACCGTGGCATCGATCTTTCCAGCGTCACATGGCACGACGATCCCGCCGCAATGGCTGGCGATGACAATGTGGATTTGATTGTCGAGCTGATGGGCGGCGCGGAAGGCGCGGCGTTTGATCTTGTCAAAAAAGCGCTGGAGGCTGGAAAGTCGGTTGTTACGGCGAACAAGGCGCTGGTCGCTCTGCGCGCGCCGGACCTTTTGTCCATTCTTGAAAACGGTAAGGGTGCGATTGCCTATGAAGCGGCGGTGGCAGGCGGCGTGCCTGTTATCAAGGGATTGCGCGAAGGTTTGACGGGGAACGAAGTGCGGGCCGTTTACGGTATTTTGAACGGCACATGCAATTATATCCTGTCGGAAATGACGGCCACCGGGCGCGATTTTGAAGATGTGTTGAAGGAAGCGCAGGCCAAAGGTTATGCCGAAGCCGATCCTTCGTTTGATGTCGATGGCATTGATACCGGGCATAAAACTGCGATTTTGGCGGGTATTGCCTTTGGCTGCGTGCCCGATTTTAAATCTGTTTCCATCGAGGGCATTCGTGGCATCACGCCGCTGGATATCCAGTTTGCGGATGAGCTTGGTTTCCGCATCAAGCTTTTGGGCATTGCGCGGCAAACAGAGGATGGCATTGCGCAATCTGTCGAGCCGTGCCTTGTGCCGAAAAACACGCCTGTCGCGAATGTCGAGGGACCGTTGAACGCCGTCTATGTCGATGGTGATTACGTTGAAAAAGTTTTGTTCGTCGGCGCGGGCGCAGGCGGGCGGCCCACAGCTTCTGCCGTTGTGGCCGATATTGTGGATATGGCTTGTGACCAATATTTGCCACTCATGGGCACATATAAACCTGCAAAACTGAAACCTGCGGATATGGGGGCGCGTATTGGGTCTTACTATCTGCGCCTCAACGTTCTGGACAAGCCGGGCGTGATTGCTGATGTCTCTGCGATATTGCGTGATAACAGGGTCTCGCTGGAAACCGTTTTGCAGCGGGGCCGCGACCCCGGCCAGCCGGTGCAGGTGATTTTAACAACGCATGAATCAACCGAAAACGCGATTAAAGCCGTCACGCAGCAAATTGCCGCACTTGACGCCGCCGTCGAACCCCCGCATGTGATGCGGATTGAAGGGTTTTAGGGCGCATCTTGGTGGGGGAATTAATTTAACATAATCATTGACTTTCCCTATGAATCATACTATCCTTTTGCATCGGCATATTGTCTAAAAAAGGGGTAATATATTGTTATCAAAGGAAAAAGGGAAGCGGCTTTTAGTGGAGCTTGGCAAGAACGGGCCTTGTGACAATGCCCTTTGCCTGCGCCTGATTGCTGAAGGGGCGGATATTGAGATGAAGGGCCGCCATGGCTGGACAGCGCTCACCTTTGCCGCGCGTTGTGGCGACATTGAGATTATGCGTGCACTGCTGGACAAAGGGGCGGACCCGGATACGCGATGTGATGAGGGAAGAACTCCTTTGATATGGGGGTATAGCAAGGTTGAGGTCCTCCATGCATTGCTGGATCATGGCGCGGATGTGAATGCCAAAAATGAAGAGGGCGTAACCTGTTTAATGCGTGCCGTTGTATCTGGTCATGACAGCGTTGTTCCTATTTTGATAGATGGCGGTGCAGACATATCTGCACAGGACAATAAAGGGCGTATGGCTTTTCATTATGCGCGTTCAGAACAGACAAAATCTTTATTGTTAAAAGAAACAGGTCGTGTTTTCAGTGATGCAGCAGATCGGGGTACACGAAAAAAACGGACGATACGCCGTGCTGTGACTCCTTCCAAACAGAATGGAATGTAGGGAGGCGCGGTGACAGAAAAAGACCAACAGCTATGGGCGGAACTGGAGAAAGAGTACGGCTGCAAAGCAGATGTTGTACGTTTTTTGATTTCCGAAGGCGCGGATACAGAAGTCAAGAATGAAAATGGCTGGTTGCCGCTGAACTTGGCGATTTCCAACTGTTCGACTGATGTTGCGCTGGCTTTGATCGATATGGGGGCGGATGTCAATGCGACAGATGAACGTAGATGGACTCCTTTGCATTACGTTTTTGTTCTTCGTCGCCATCCTGATATTGCCCAAGCCTTGATTGCCAAGGGGGTGGACGCAAATGCCAAAAGCACGGATAATTTTACGCCGCTTATTCTTGCTGCTGCGAATGGTTATGCGGATGTTATTCATCCTTTGATTGATGCGGGTGCAGAGGTGGATGTGCGGGGAAATAATGATGGCACGGCGCTTATGGCGGCGGCTTATAGTGGCCATGCTGATGTTGTTCAAGTCTTGATCGAAAAAGGGGCGGATGTCACAGCCGTAGGCACGGATGGCAAGACCGCCGTTGATTATGCGGAAGCGACTGGCAAAACAGCCCTTGCTGCAACGCTTCGCCAAGAACAGGCACGTGCGGTATTCAAGGCGGCAGCAGATCGGGGTACGACGAAAAAGCGCCCTATCCGCCACCGTGTTGTTTCCTCTGTGGACTCTTTTAAAACTTAAACGTTCCAAGGATGCGGCCAAGGGTTTGCGTATCGTCTCTTCTCTTCTCTTCAGGCTTGCCAAGTGTTGTGCTGTTTTATGGAGGGCTTTCAAGAGTCTGTGTATGCAAGGTCCTCATGTCGGTGAATGATAATATCCACCGTTTAAAGGCATCGTCTCTTTTGACGTTGGGGCTAATGATGAATCTTTTTTTGCCGTCTTGTGATAGAGCTAAGTATATATTGTAGTGCCCACTGTCGTATGTGCCATAAATGTCATTACGTTGAAATTTGTATGTGCGATATATTCTGCGTATTTCTATGCCGTCAGCATACAAGGTGACACGAAATAAAAAAGCCTGCGCGCAAGAAAGTATGCCGATGACTATTAAGGCGACATAAATTAACAAAGGCATGTCAGCATTGTCTGCGTCGCTGAGAATTTTGATAGCGCTGTACAGGGCTATTCCCGCGCCACCCGCATACCCCATAACCCGCTGCCATGTAGGTATGCGATAACTGCGTGGATAATCTTCAGGATGAAAGGTGCCTGTTCCCATCATTACATCGGTGTTCTTAGGATCGTCTCATAGGCCTCAATCACGCGGTCGCGGATGGCGATCACGGTGTTTAATGCCATTTCGGCATCGTTCACGGCCTGCAAAACATCTGTCATGTTGGCTTCGCCAATTAGCCCCTTGGCTGAAACGCTCTCGCTTTCATGTTGCGCGTCAATGGCGCTGTTCAGGCTTTGCTCCACAAGGCTGCCAAAGGACGGGCCGGAAACCGGTGCAACTTCCGCCGTTTTTTCCGCGCCGCCTGATTGCAGGCTTTTCAGGGTATCAAGATACGCCTTTGCGGCAGGGCTACTCATATCAGCCATGGGTTATCTCCTTTTAAGCGCGCAGCAGTTCGATAGTGCGCATCAGCATGCTGCGGGACATTTCAATCACACCAAGGTTGGCCTCGTAAGACCGTTGCGCTTCGCGCATATCCATCATTTCCACCAACGGGTTGACGTTGGGCATTTTAACATAGCCGTTTTCATCTGCAGCCGGGTGGTTCGGATCAAATTTTAAAATGAAATCTGATCTATCGTAGCTGACTTTGTCGACTTCTACTTCGCGCGTGTTGTGGGCGCGGTTCAGCTCATTTTTAAACGTGACAATCTGGCGGCGGTAGGGCGCTTGTCCTGACTGGTTGCCGGTGGTTTCCGCATTGGCAAGGTTTTCTGAAATAACGCGCATGCGCACGCCTTGCGCTTTCATGCCCTTTGCCGCTGCTGCCATTGCCTTTAAAAGATCCATTGCTCAGCTATCCCTTATTTCTTGCCCGTGGCCATTTCCAGCATATCGATTTGCTTTTGGTAAAGGTTCGATATGAATTGGTGATCCGTTACGGTTTGGTTCATTTTCAAAAGTTGTTCTTCCAGCACCACGGCATTTCCTGCCGGGGAGACTTCATATGTTTCCCGGCTTTTTTGCGTTCCTTGCGCGCTTGTGCCTGCTTTTTTGCCGCCGCTGGTCAGATGGTCAGCATTGGTCGTGGCAAGACCTGTCATGGCCATGCTGCTGGCGGTGCGGCCCAGCATCGCCTTGAAATCAACGGGTTTTAGGTCACGCGGTTGAAAGCCCGGCGTATCTGCATTGGCGATGTTTTGCGCAAGCTCTTTCTGGCGGGCTTCCAGCCAGTCCATCTTGTGCATCATCGTGTTCAGCAGTGTCAGATCTTGTCCCATACCATATCCCCTGCAACAATCGTGCCGTATTCCCCTTTTGGCAGTATACAGCACTTAACATTATTATTGTGACATTATTCCTGTTAATAATTCGTAAACTTTTGCTACAGTTGAAGATGTTTTGGGGGCGGGCGTTTATGGACATCAGGGACGGTGACGATAATAAGAAAAACGAAAGCGAGAAAGCCCGCCGCGCTGCCGCTGTCGCGCTAAAAAAATATGGAATCACCGAAGACATGCTGCCCAAGGTCGTGGCGGCGGGCTATGGCAAGCTTGCGGAACAAATTGTTGAAACAGCTTTCCAGAACGGCGTGAAGGTGCGCGAAGACCGTGATCTGGCCGAAATGCTGGCCGCGATCGAGGTCGATAGCGATATTCCCAGCGAAGCGCTTGTAGCTGTTGCGGAAATCCTCGCCTATGTATACAAATTGAATGGACGTTACAAAAAGCCCGACGGGGAGACAAAGGGATGACCGACCCGGCATCTGACGTGCAGACCGTGGAAGCACGGCTCAAGGCCATTACAGACTATGTGCAGGACTGCGAGCGCCGCGTGCGCCGGGGCGAGATCATGGATTTACAGGGCCTTGACGACAATGTTGTTGTGATCTGCAACGATGTTGCGGAACTGCCCCGCACGGAAAGCCGCCAGTTGGAAGACAAAATGCAGCGTTTGATAGATCGTCTGGATGATCTGGCTGAGGCCATGCGCACGCAACAGCAAAAATTTGTGGCAGGAGGGCCCGGCGGATGACGTTTGATGCCTATATGCTTTTGAAGTTTGCCGTTGCTTTTGCGCTGGTGATGTCCTTAATGTTTCTCTTGTCATGGTTTGTTAAACGGCTGGGGTTGGGGAGCAGTGTTGTCGCGCCGGGCGCGAAGCGCCGCCTGAAGATTGTCGAGTTTTTGCCTGTCGATCATCGGCGCAAGCTTGTTTTATTGCGGCGTGATGATAAAGAGCATCTTGTTTTATTAGGTCCGTCCGGGGAAACGGTTGTGGAAACCGGCATTCTCCCGGAAAGTGAGAGAGTTGTGCCGTTGGAACAGGTGGTGCGACATGGGTGAGATGCTGTTGCATTCCCTCTCCCTCCGGGAGAGGGTTAGGGAGAGGGAAGAGGGTATTGCCTTGTTTTCGCCTTTGCCTGTCCGCTGCGCCATACCCTCTCCCCAGCCCTCTCCCGAAGGGAGAGGGGGAGGATCGGCGCTGGTGTTGGGTGCTGTTTTACTGGCCGCGCTATTCATCCCCTCTGATGTGTTCGCCCAAAGCATCAACATCGATCTTGGTAACGATAGTGCGGGCGGCGCATCGGTGGCGTCACGCGTCATTCAATTGGTCGCGCTTTTAACGGTTCTGTCGCTCGCGCCCGCGATTTTGATGATGATGACCTCGTTCACGCGCATTGTCGTTGTGCTGTCGTTCCTCAGGAACGCGATGGGCACGCAGCAAACGCCGCCGAACACGGTGTTGATTTCGCTGGCGATGTTTTTAACGCTTTTCATTATGATGCCCACGCTGCAGGCATCGTATGAACAGGGTATCCGCCCCTTGATGAACGAGGAAGTGAGCGAGGTTGAGGGTTTCAAAAAAGCCGTCGTGCCCTTCCATGGATTCATGATGCGCCATGCGCGGGAAAAAGATGTGTCTTTGTTTATGAATCTGGCCAGAATTGAAAAGGTGGAAAAAGCCGAAGACGTGCCGCTGCGGGTCGTGATCCCGGCCTTTATGATTTCAGAACTGCGTCGCGCTTTTGAAATCGGCTTTCTTATATTCCTGCCGTTTCTTGTCATCGACATGGTCACGGCTTCTATCCTGATGTCGATGGGTATGATGATGCTGCCGCCCATTATGATTTCCCTGCCGTTCAAGATTATTTTCTTTGTGTTGGTTGACGGCTGGTACCTGATTTCCGGCTCGCTGGTACAAAGTTACGGCGGCTGATGTGTAAAACGAAAGGAGTAAATGTCATGAAAAAATCTCTTATCGCCCTTGCGGCTCTGTGTCTTGTGTCTGCGCCTGCTTTTGCCGCGCCGGTTGTGGGCGAAGCTGCGCCGACTTTTTCTGCGACGGATACAAAAGGCAACACGGTTAAGCTGGAAGATTACAAAGGTAAAACCGTTGTTTTGGAATGGACCAATCATGGCTGCCCCTTTGTGCGCAAGCACTACGATTCAGGCAACATGCAAAAAACACAAAAACAGGCGATAGATGAAGGCGCTGTCTGGCTTAGCGTGATTTCTTCGGCAGAAGGCAAGCAAGGGCATGTTACAGGCGCAGAGGCTGACAAGCTGACGGAAGACCGGGGCGCGGCGCCAACGGCCGTGCTGCTGGACCCGGCGGGCGAGATTGGCAAGCTTTACGATGCGAAGACAACGCCGCATATGTTTGTTATCGACCCCAGGGGGATGCTTGTGTATGCAGGGGCGATCGACAGCATTCCATCTCCCTTTCCATCTGACATTGGCAAGGCTGAAAACTATGTTATGTCTGCGCTAGCGGATATGAAGGCGGAAAAGCCTGTACAAACGGCTGTGACAACGGCTTATGGCTGCAGTGTCAAATACGCAGAGTAATTATGGGAGAAATGCATACTGTTTCCTTATTGTCATTCTGCGCGTGTGTGGGGAATGATATGGGGTTATTTAGTAGCAGTAGATAATCTCGCGTTTGTTGCGGAAAATAAAAACCGGTTTAGCGCCGGAAATGCTGCCGTCTTTGTTGATTCTGGCAAAATTTTTGACTTTAACCCGTACTTTGACCGTTACCGCATCCCCGGATTGCGTTGCGAAAGCGGCGGCGGGGAGGAGAATCAGGGCAATTGCTAAGAAATATGCAAGCACTGTACGGTGGAAGAGCATGACATGTCCTGAACGCAAAAGGGGTGGATAAAATTTTAGATAAAACACCGATAAAATGCGCTGTGTAAAAAGTCAAGGCGTGAAGACCTTGCGTTCTGCGGATTTTCGCGCCACATCTTTGCCATAGTTTAAATGCATTGCATAAGAAAAGTGTTCTCTTTATCCAATCCTTATCGAATATCTTGTGCTTTTAACGACAATTTAACGATTTCTGTGTCTAATTAACATTAGGAGGAACCGTTAGGACATTTTTTAATGTTCTGGGGGACGGAACCTGTGGGACTTGAAACTAGACACTAAACACTCTCGGGCAAGCTATTAAAGGAGAAACCTGATGAAACTGAAAAACTGGAAAAAAATGGCGGCTGTAAGTGCTATCGCGCTTTCTGTTGCCGCTTACGGTACCGGTGCCTTCGCGGCGGCGGTGCAGTCTGGTGACCCGAACACGGTAAACGTGACGGCCACCGTTGAAAACACGATCAACGTAACAGTTGTTGATATGGACTTTGGTCAGATTGGTGCTATGGGTCATGGTACTGATACAGCGACGATGACATTGGCGCCTGACGATACGCTGACGGACGATTCCGATCCGCAGGCATCGTTGGTTGCTGACCCGACATCAACGCCTGCTGCCGCGAACATTACGGTTGCAGCGTTCCAAAACACGATCCTGTATGTTGACTACCAGAACATCGTCGACTTGGTGAACGGTGGTGAAACATTGGTTCTGGATAACATTGTTGACAACCTTGACGCTCCGACAACGGGCGTGGGTGGCACGGCTGGTGGCTGGACCTCCGGCGGTGGTAGTTCAACGGGTGATGCAACGACCGATGGTGGTGGCGCTCTGGTATTTGATATCGGTGCTTCCATCTCGACAACAACGGCTGTGACAGGTGCCTATACTGATGGTGCTTTCGCGGGTACGTTTGAAGTGGTTGTTTCTTACTAATCACCTGTAAAACGATACGAAAAATAGGCTCTGGTTTTCCGGGGCCTATTTTTTTGTCTTTTGACCCTGCTGTAAAAATCGCATAGTCTGGCGACTATGAAACGTTTTGCCGCCATTATTCTGGTCCTTACAGCAGTACATTTCCCGTATGGAGATGCCTGTGCGCAGACGATGACCGAAGTGCAGAACCTTGATTTTGGCACCTTTGGCCTGCGTGATAATGATGCGGGCCATACGATTGTGGTGGAGCCGGACGGGGATGTGACCTACGCTCCGGAGATTGTGCCGGGTATGTCCGTCGCGCAGCGCGGGGAATATGCGCTGACAGGCTTTCCTGCAAATATGCTGTTGACATTTGGCGTGGCCTCTTCAACGCCGCCGGATGATGGGGGTATTATCGTGGATAACGGCACCTCTTTGTCGACTGGCAGTGGGGAGGTTTTTACGGTGGACACCTATACCACAAATTCCCCCACAACAGACGGTTCTGGTGATGCCACGTTGTATCTGGGGGCGACTCTGACGACATCGGGCAGCACAACCATGTATGGGGACGGCTTGCACAGCGGCAATGTCGATATTACGATTTACTTCGAATAACGTGAAAAACAAAAAGGAACAGCGTGATGACCAAAGCAAAGATAACAGCAAAGCATAAAATACTGACACTGGTATTGGCGGCATTTGTCATGGTATCGCTGCCTGCGCCTGCCTTTGCAGATATCATGATCCTGCCGATCCGGACCGTGTTTAAGGACCGTGACCGTTCGCGTAGCATTACGGTGATTAACACCTCTGACAAGCCCGCGTTGTTCCGTTTGTCCCTTTACAACATGCAACAGGTTGAAACCGGGGGGTATAAACAGCTTGATGCGCCGCTTAACCCGGATTACGACTTGACAAAAATGTTGGTTTTCAGCCCCCGCCAGGTGCAGTTGCCGCCTGGTGGAAAGCAGGCGGTACGTTTGTTTTTGCGAGGTGGTTCCAGCCTGCCGGATGGGGAGTACCGCGTGCATTTGAAGATGAGCCGCGTGAGTGCGCAACAACCTACAGCAGAAAAAAAAGAAGGCGTGACCGTTCAATTGGCGATTAATGTTGGTTTCTCTGTCCCCATTATTGTGCGGAAGGGAAAATATGACGGTGCCGCTTCTGTTTCTGAGGCAAAATTATTGCCCAGTGATGATGCGCAGAAACCGCCCAAGCTGCAATTACATATCAATCGGACAGGAAAGTTCAGCACGCTGGGGAGGTTGGAAGCTTTTTGGACGCCGCCAAACGGTGGCGGGGAGCGTCAGGTTGGCATCCTCAATGATGTGAACGTCTATGCGGAAAGCCCGCGACGCATTGTAAGCATTCCCTTAAAGGACCCGTCTGTTGCGGGCGGGAAGGTGCGCATTGTCTATGAAGGTGATGATGCGGATAAGGGGGTTTTGTTCGACGAAAAGGTTTTTGCATTACAGTAAGGTTTTGCATATAGGGCAAGTCCTTATTTCTTGATCTGTTTATTGTCGCTTTTGTCTTGCGGGCGCGATGCGTTATGCCAATGTATTGCGCAATGTCTGTCGTATCTGAAAAATCAATTAACACTTTTTTAATTAAATGCTTGACCTCAGTGCATTTATTTCTTTAGCATCATAACTGGGGTAACTAGCTATGGTATCAATTCAGGGGGCAATCCTTTTTTATGGGGGCAGTAGTCCGAAACCACGCTCGTAGTGTATCTGCGGCGGGGCGGGCTTATGACCTGCCGCGTACGTTTCGCTTTTTTAGCGCTACGATCATTGTCACGCTTCTCTCCGCATGTTCTTTGGGCGGTGGGGGTAGCGGCGTTGTTTCTGCGCCGCCGCCTACGCCTGTTGCAGCGCAGGTGGACGTTGGCCCGCGCCCTATGGATAGTTTCCGCGCACTTGCGCCTGCGGAAGGCTTGAAATTCCAGCCCCTTTTCGGCGCGGCTGTGAACAGTGATGTAGAAAGATTTGCGCGCCTTGAAAGGGAAGTGCAAACGCTGCGCAACGATCTTGACACCGTTGTGCCTTCGCTTGTGCGCATGGTGGCCGTTGAAAAGGATATGAAAGAGCTTATTCAGCAATTACAAACGCTGACAGAGCCGCCACGTTCACAACAGCAGTATACACCACCACCGCCCGCGCCTGCTGCGCCGGCGGCTTTATATACTCATCCGATACCTGGTGAAGACAGAACCGGAGGCACAGATGCTGCCAGGGCTGCTGAGACAGCCCGGTCAGCGCCGCCGACGCGTTCTTCACCGGTTACCCCAGAAGCTGCGCCCAAGGGACACTTGCCCCCTGAGGGCGCAGCTTCACCATATTCTCCGGCACCTGCGGCCCCAAGGCCTGCACCTGCCGCGCCAGTGGCTGCGCCTGCTCCAACAGCAGCGCCCGCGCCGCAACAGCAGCAACAAGCCTCTGCAACAACGAATGAGCGCCCCGGCATTGTGAGTGTGCGGGTCGGCGATCATGCCGACAAGACGCGCATTGTTGTGGAAGTCACAGTGAATACTCGATCTGTAGCAAGTCTGGTCGATAATGGCAAGACACTCATCGTCGATATTCCAGAAAGCGACTGGTCGCAGATTAACACATATATAGCAGATTCCGGCAAGCTGGTTTCCGCTTACAGCGTCAAGAATGGCAAGCTGCATGTTGACCTGCTGTATCCCTCGAAGATCACGACACGTGAAATGTTGGCGCCAAACGGTGCCCCACACTATCGTCTGATGATCGACCTGCACAGCAGCTATGTGCATCAGGGATAGTTTTTTATGAAGAATAAAAAAGCGGCCCTGATGAAATTTAGGGCCGCTTTTCATTTGATGTGTAAGTTTTTTTAGCGTTTCCGCTCAATCCCCTCCTGCGCCAGCAGGTCTTTTTTGGAGAGCTTGCCAACCGCCGTTTTCGGCAACGGCTCATCGCGGATAATGATTTTGCGCGGGCGCTCGATGGCAGATATTTTGTCTTCCAGGAAAGTGTTTAGCTCGCCTTCTGTCAGCGTTTTTCCGGCAGCGGGCTTTACCCATGCGCGTACGGTCTCGCCGCGTGTGTCGTCGGGCACGCCTGCGACAATGCATTCCTCGACAGCGGGGTGCAGGTAAATCGCTTCTTCGACCACGCGGGGGTAAACGTTATAGCCGCGCACGATAATCAGGTCTTTTAAACGGTCGACAAGGTGCAGGAAGCCGTCTTCATCGATATAGCCGACATCACCTGTGCGCAGGCGGCCATCAGCCTCGATGACGCGTGCGGTTTCGTCTTCTTTATTGTAATAGCCTTTCATGACCTGCGGGCCATGCACGCAGACTTCGCCCTTTTCACCGGGGGGCTGCAATGCGCCGGTTTCAGGATGAACGATGTCCACAACCGTGCCGGGCAGGGGCAGGCCGACGGAGCCGGGGCGTGCCTTGTCCGTGGGCGGGTTGAATGTGACGGCAGGTGACGCCTCGGTCAGGCCATAGGCTTCGCGCAGGGCTTTGCAGCCTGTTTTTTCCTCGAACAGTCTTTGCACGTCGGCGGGCATAGGTGCGCCACCGGTGATGCAGAACTTCAGGCTGGCGAAATCTTCCGGCGTTACGTCCGGGCAATTGGCGAGCGCGTTAAAGACAGCGGGCACGGCGGGGAAGAAAGTGGGTTTATGCGCTTTCAGGCTGTGCAGCACGTCTTTCAGATCAAATTTATGGTGGATCAGGATTTTTTTGCCAAGGCGGATGGAGCAATGCATCACCACCGTCATGGCAAAAACGTGAAAGAACGGTAGAACGCCGACAATGGTTTCCTTGCCGGGCGCCGCAACGTCGTTGATCCAGCGACAGACCTGCTCGACATTGGCGTGGACATTGGCATGCGTTAGCATCGCGCCTTTGGGGGTGCCTGTTGTGCCGCCCGTGTATTGCAGCACGGCGATATCGTTTTCAGCATCAATCGCGGGCGCATTAAACGCGCCGTCATTTTGAACGAGCGTATCATAGGCAATATGCGCTGCATCTTCTGAAACGGTAGCGCCGTCTTCTGCGGGGCAGAGGATGATTTTTTCAAGTGATGCCTTGCCCAGCAGGCCGTCTGCCTTGGCGCGGAGGTCTGGCGTATCAACAGTGACCATGATCGCGGTTTTACTGTCCGCAGCTTGGCTGGCCAGTTCGCGCCCCACGTAAAGCGGGTTGTAATTCACAACCGTGCCGCCTGCCTTCAAAACGCCGTAATGGAACAAGATTGAATGTGGGCTGTTGGGCAGGAACAGGCCAACGTTCACGCCTTTTTTCACGCCAAGATCTTGCAGCCCCTTGGCAATACGATTGACGGTATTCAGGGCCTCTGCATAAGTCATGGCCTTTCCGGCAAAATCACAGAATATGTTGTCTGCAAATTCTTTTGCCGCGTGTTCAAGCAGTTCCGGCAGCGGGCGTGGTGCAATGACAGCGTTCCATGTCACGCCGGGCGGGTAATTTTTCTCCCATATCCATTTTCCATCCACAAAAAACGGATGTGCTGCGTTACCTGCAGGGGAAGATGTTGCTGTGCGTGCGGCCTGTGCCATGTTGTTTCTCCATAATTTCGTTTGTTGAAAAGCCGTATTGTATACAGCGCGGCTGCGCAGGTCTACCCATCACAGGTTTTGATTATGTATATGATTAAAATTTTAATATCACATCTCTGTTCAGATGGGTTTTTATTTTGCTATAAGGGAGCATATTTTTATCCATAGTTGCTAAAAGGACAAGGCACATGACAGAAGAAATGACACGTTACTATCCACGTTTTTCGCGTGATGGCGACTACGATAAGTTGATTAATTTTTACGAAGGGCACCCGCACCAGAGCATTTTGAAACGGAACGCACCGCTTATCAAAAAGATGATTGATGAGGGCACCGTCATTATGCTGGAAAACAAGGATGGCGATATTATCGCCGCAAGCGTGACCTATCCCTATGCCGCCAAAAATGCAGCGGGCAACGATAACGTGAAATGGCAGGAGGTTGGCACGCTGCGCAGCGCGGTGGGTGGTTTCGGTCTTGTTGATGCGCTGGTATCGTTGCAAACGCTGCGCACATTCCTTGTAGAACCGCCATCTGACCGCTTTATTGCGCGGATGGATGACGCGCCCGTGCAAAAGATGGGTAAAAGGCTTGGGTTCCGTGAATTTGCGCCGGTGAAAGAGGTGTTTAACCTCAAGGCCGCGATGGTGCCAGAGGATGCACATGCGCCAAAGCACGAAAACTGGTATCAGCTGGGTATTGAAGGGATGCCTGTTGTGGCGCAGGCTGCGGCCAAGCTTTTGGATAACCCTGTGCTGCAAAACAAGCGTACAGGCGAGAAAATTATGCTCGATTTCAGCCGCTCCAATTTCTGCCGCAGATTTGGCGAGGAAATCCGCGCCTTGGCCGCTGCTGATCTGGGTGACATTGAAAAGCCTGATATGTCCAAGGGCATTCGTCGTGAGCAAAAGAATTTGATCGCGCATTTCTACCACTAAACGAAAGGAAGCCACCATGTCCGCTCTTGCAAAACTGAAAAGCCAGAACGAAACCTTTACAAAATGGCGGCGTCATATCCACCAGCACCCTGAGATTGCATTTGAAGAGGATGCAACGTCTGACTATGTGGCAAACCTTTTAAAAGAATGGGGCGTGGATAATATTGATCGCGGCATGGCAAAAACCGCTGTGGTCGCCACAATCAAGGGAAAGAAACCCGGCAACGAAAACCGCGCCATCGGCATTCGTGCCGATATGGATGCGCTGCCGATGCCAGAGGAAACAAACCTGCCTTATGCCTCGAAACATGCGGGTAAGATGCATGCTTGCGGACATGACGGCCATACAGCAATGTTGCTGGCGGCGGTGAAACATCTTGCCGAAACACGTGATTTTGCGGGCACGGTGCACGCCATCTTCCAACCAGCCGAGGAAGGCGCTGGCGGCGGCAATGTGATGGTGCAGGAAGGATTCTTTGACAAATTCCCCTGTGAGGCTGTTTTTGCCATGCATAACTGGCCGTGGTTGGAAGCGGGCCATATGGCGATATGCGAGGGCGCAATGTCGGCGGCAAGTGATGCCTATGAAATCGGCATCACCGGCAAGGGCGGGCACGCGGCTTTCCCGCACAATACGCATGATGTGGTTGTCTGCGGCGCGCAGATCGTATCGGCATTGCAGCACCTTGTCAGCCGCACAACAGATCCGCTGCACAGCGCGGTTGTCAGCGTATGTAATTTCCATGCGGGTTCCGGCGCGAAAAATGTTTTGCCGGAGACAGCGACGCTGAGTGGTACGGTGCGCACGCTTGACCCTGCCGACCGTGACCGCATCGAAAAGAAAATGCATGATGTGACAAAGTCCATCGCTGCGGCGTTTGATTGTTCGGTTGAGGTGAATTACAAGCGCGGCTATCCCTCCACCGTCAATACGCCCAAGGAAACGGAATTTGCCCGCAGCGTTGCGGTGGATGTTGTTGGCGCGGACAAAGTGCATGAATTCGTGCCCATGATGGGGGGGGAGGATTTTTCCTACTTCCTCGAAGCCTGCCCCGGTGCCTATATCATCCTTGGCGGCGCAAAGACTGACAGCGATCCCGGCCTGCACAACACGCATTACGATTTTAATGACGATGTCTTACCCGTTGGCGCGGCGTATTGGGTGCGGATGGTGGAAAAGTGGCTGGGGTAAATTACAACCCCAGCATCAGCTTTATATTTTGAACGGCCTGCGTGCCTGCGCCCTTGCCAAGGTTGTCGAGAAGGGCGGTAACGCGCACTTGCCCTTCGCCCTTTTTACCTTCCCAGCCGTTCACGTGGATATCCAGCCTATCGCGGGGCGGCGCATGGGCGCCTTGTGCGTTGATGTCAGAAAACAATGAAAAATCAATGCGTTGACTGCTCTTCCCGTGCATGTTTATAGCGGGCGTCTTTGCATAGGCGTTTTGATAGGCTGCTTTCACGTCATCAACGCTGCCTTTTAATGCAGCGTGGTTAAAGGTTGCCGTGACCATCATGCCACGCGGCACATCCAGCACATGCGGCATGAAAAGGGGCGGCGTATCAAGGCCCGCGTGTTTCTGGATTTCAGCCACGTGTTTGTGTTGCGTGTTCAGGGACACGGCGGAAAAAATCTGCGCTGTGTTTTTGTTTTCTTCGTGTCGTGCAATCGCTTTTTTGCCGCCCGCGCTATAGCCGGAAACGCCCATCAGCGTCACGCATTCTTTTTTATCCAGCAGCCCCGCATCGATCAAGGGGCGCAGCAAGGAAACGGCACCTGTCGCAAAACAGCCGGGGTTGGATACAAATTTCGCATTGCGGATCAGCTCCGGCTGTGCTGCCGTCAACTCCGGCAGGCCATAAACCCATCCTTTTTCTATCCGGTGCGCAGATGATGCATCCAGCACGCGGGTTTTTGTGCCCTGCATCAACGTGATGGCTTCACGTGCGGCACCGTCGGGCAGGCACAAAACGGTCAGGTCTGCCGCTTCATAGGCGGCGCGGCGTTGTTCTTTGTCTTTACGGTCGGCAATAGAAATGCGCTCGATCTTTCCCGCATCGATCAAGGGTTGCAGCAGGTTTGCGATCATCAGCCCTGTCGTGCCTTCCGCGCCGTCGATAAAGATTTTCGGCGCTGTCATCAGGGCTGTCCGGGCTTAGGCGGGGG
>JAPPOU010000125.1 GCA_028817795.1 Alphaproteobacteria bacterium | reverse complement strand
GGTTGATGGTCACAGCATCACGCCGGACGGGCGCTGAAAACCTTGCCTTTTTACCTTATCCGCTGACGGGGCCGCATGTTTTCTTTTGGGGTGGGGCGGGGGATAATCCCTACCTTGGCTTTTTGGCGCTGGCGGATTATATCATCGTAACAGAAGATAGCGTGTCCATGACCTCTGAAGCGCTATCAACCGGAAAGCCCGTTTACGTGGCACGGCTGGAAGGCGGAACGCCAAAATTCGCCCGCTTCCATGCGCTGCTGCAGGAACAAGGATACACGCGGCCTTTTCAGGGGCGGCTGGAAAAATGGTCTTATACACCGCCGGATGATATGGCGCGGGTGGTAGCGAATATTGAACAAAGGCTAAAACAGGCATGACAGGCGCATCAATAAAAGATTTTAACTGGAATCCCATGGTGCCGGAACTATTGGTGACGGATATCAATAAAAGCCTTGCGTTCTGGCGTGATGTACTGGGTTTTGATGTGGCCTTCCACCGTTTGGAAAAAGGCTTTGCTTACCTTGACCGTAACGGCGTGCAGGTTATGCTGGACCAAAGAAATGACAACTGGGAAACGGGCGAGATGGAACAGCCCTTTGGCCGGGGCATCAACCTGCAGATGACGGTGCCCGCGATTGCCCCGCTGCTGGAGGCCTTGGAAAAGGCGCAATGGCCTCTATATCAAGGACCGTACGAAAAATGGCGTCATACAGGTGATGTCCAGTCCGGTTGCCGCGAATTTCTGGTGCAGGACCCGGATGGATACCTGCTGCGTTTTTATGAAGATTTGGGCTGCCGCCCGTTATCGTGATACAGGAGAAGAAAATGTCAAAAACACACAAAACCAAGGTTCTTATTATCGGCTCCGGCCCGGCAGGCTACACGGCGGCGATTTATGCGGCGCGGGCCAGCTTAAAGCCCATGCTGGTGGCGGGCATGCAGCCGGGCGGGCAGATGACGATTACGACAGATGTTGAAAATTATCCCGGTTTTGCCGACCCCATTCAGGGCCCATGGCTGATGGAGCAAATGCAAAAACAGGCAGAACATGTGGGCACGGACATGATTCAGGATATTATTACTGAGGTAGATTTGAAATCGACACCAAAGAAATGTGTGGGCGACAGTGGTGATATTTATCTGGCCGATGCTGTCATTATTGCGACAGGCGCGCAGGCGCGGTGGCTGGGGCTGGAGAGCGAAGAAAAATATAAAGGCTATGGCGTTTCCGCTTGCGCGACCTGCGACGGGTTTTTCTATCGCGGTAAGGATGTGCTGGTGATCGGTGGTGGCAATACGGCGGTTGAGGAAGCTTTGTTCCTGGCTAATTTCGTGAACAAGGTGACACTGATCCACCGCCGCGATTCCTTCCGCGCCGAGAAAATCATGCAAGATCGTTTATTTAAGAATGAAAAGATCAATGTTATCTGGGACACAACGCTGGACGAGGTGCTGGGTGACGGCAAGGTCGTGACCGGCGCACGGATCAAAAATGTAAAAACCGGAGACACGCAGGATTTGGCACTGGATGGTGTTTTTGTGGCCATCGGCCATAAACCCGCGACAGAAATTTTCAAGGGCCATGTCGATATGGACGATGGCGGATATCTTTTGACCACGCCCGGCAAAACTGAAACCAAAATCCCCGGCGTTTATGCGGCGGGTGATGTGACGGACCATGTGTACCGTCAGGCTGTAACGGCAGCCGGCATGGGCTGCATGGCCGCGCTGGAGGCGGATAAGTGGCTAGCGGGGCAGGAAGCTAGTGAAGATGAAAAGAAGGCTGTTTCTGGTTAAAGGCTTTGAAGCTTCTTGGAGCCAATCGATATTTAAAGATTTCGCTGTTTCTCCCTTCTTCCTTTGGGAGAAGGGGAAATGCCGATTGGACCTGAAATAAAAACCCCCGCCGGGAAGATTGGGCGGGGGTTTTTCTGTGCCTTGCGCCGTTTGGAAGGTCAGGCGCTTTTTTCTGTGGGATTGTTAGGCCGCAACCTTTTGGGTCGCGAATGTCTTTTTGATGTAATCGTTGACATAGCCCAGCATTTGCTCGGTCTCGCCTTCGTTGTTGAAGAAGTGGCCTGCGCTTTCAATAACGCGGTAATCAACGCCTTCGGGGCCGCGCTGGTCTTTCAGCTTTTCAATCAGCTTGCCAACGGATTCAAGGCTCACGATCTGGTCCTGACCACCCTGAACGATCAAACCTTCGTTCGGGCAGGGGGCAAGGAAGTTGAAATCATACAGGTTCGCAGGGGGGGCGATAGAGACATAGCTGTCAATTTCCGGACGGCGCATCAAAAGCTGCATCCCGATCCACGCACCAAAGGAAAAGCCGCCGACCCAGATCGCTGCCGGGTTGGGGTTCACGCTTTGCAGCCAGTCAAGGGCTGCGGCTGCATCGCTCAGCTCACCTTCGCCTTGGGCAAATTCACCTTGCGAGCGGCCAACGCCACGGAAGTTGAATCGCAATGTGGAAAAGCCGTTATCCGCAAATGTCTGGAACATGGAATAGGCGATCTTGTTGTTCATCGTGCCGCCACGCTGCGGGTTGGGATGAAGGATCAGCGCAACGGGTGCGCCGGGCATGCGTGCATGCTTGTAACGGCCTTCAAGACGGCCCGCAGGGCCTGCAATCATAATCTCTGGCATCGGGGTGTTTCCTCGTTTTTATTTCTCCGAAAGTGAACGTATATTGGCATTATGAAAGGGTTATAGCAAGAAAAATCTTGATTTATGCATATTTTTCAAGTACATAAAATTTTATTGTTAAAGTGGAAAACGAGCTTTTAAAGGGGAAAAACATGGCTTTCAAAGCCATTTATCTCGATCATAACGCGACCACGCCAATGCGGCCTGAGGTGCGCGAGATCATGTTGGAAATGCTGGGCTTTCCGGGCAATGCCTCAGCCGTGCACAAGGCGGGGCGGCTCGCACGGCAGAGAATCGAAGAGGCCCGGAGCAGAATTCTGCGTTTTGTGAATGCGGATGATAAAGCCGTGCTGGCTTTTACGTCGGGCGCGACAGAGGCAAATAACCTTGTTTTGCGTGGTTCCGGTTGTGCGCGGGTGATTGTTTCAGCGATTGAGCATCCCTCGGTTTTGTGGGCGGGGTCTGAGGGGAATGTGATTCCTGTTTTACCGACAGGCGTGATTGATATGGATGCGCTGGAAGAAAAGTTGCAGGGGTTGGATAATCAAACCCTAATATCTGTCATGTATATCAACAATGAAACCGGTGTTATTCAACCAATAAATCAGGTTATGACGCTGGCCAAAAAGTATGGCGCACTGGTGCATGTCGATGCTGTGCAGGCAGCGGGGAAGGTGGATATCGACCTTCAGGCGCTGGGCGTTGATTACATGACCCTGTCCGCGCATAAAATGGGTGGTCCACAGGGCGTGGGGTGCGTGATTGCATCAAACTGCGTTTCCGTTGCGCCGCAAATTTTTGGTGGCAATCAGGAAAAAAACCTGCGGGCGGGCACGGAAAACCTTGCGGCGATAGCGGGGTTTGGATTGGCAGCGGAGCTTTGTGCACAGGATAACTTAGCTAAAACAAATGAGATAAGGGGCTATCTTGAGGGAAAACTTCAAGATATTGCGCCTGATATCGTCTTTTTCGGGCGCGATGTGGTGCGTGCACCCAACACCAGTTTTTTCGCCGTGCCGAATCTTTCATCTGAAACGCAACTGATCGCGCTGGACCTTGCGGGGATATGCGTGAGCAATGGCTCGGCCTGTTCCAGTGGTACGGTCAAGCCATCGCATGTTTTAAAGGCGATGGGCGTACCGGATGTATTATCGCAATGCGCGTTGCGCGTGAGCCTGGGCGTTACTACGGAAAAGACAGAGGTGGACGCTTTTCTGGCTGAGTGGAGCAAGGTTTACGCACGCCGCTCATAATTGTGGAAATTGTCGTACCGCAATTTTTTCTCATAAAACTGATGTTAAACAATCGTTTAAATATATGGCTGTAAATTTAAATATATGGCTGTAAAATAGCCCCAAGAGCTTTTGTCCTGCTGTTTCACGAAAATGGGAGGTGAAGTACGAAAAGCGCATGAAGGGCTGTTTAAAAAAGATAGGCCTGATGATTTGCATGTTTGTTGCCATCATGCAAACAGCACCGTCCTATGCCCAAATCACGCTGACAAAGCAATCGGATTTAGATATGGGGTCGGTATTGGCACCGGGTACGTTTCCGGGCACGCAGTACCAGCTCATCGGCACGAATAGCGTGATGCAATATGCCGCAGGATTTTCCGGCAGCGGTACGGGAACGGCGGGCAGTTTTTTTGATTACAGGCACAGCCGGCGATGAAGTGCAGATTACATGCCAAACCAACCAGAGTGCACGTAACAACGGCGGTTGTTGCGGGTCGGCATCGCGCCCGATTGACCAGCCGCGTTTTGTGGTGGGGACGGGGAATGCTGTAGGGCCGGGGCTAGGAAACCTGTGCCAAGGAGAAGACGTGAACCCGGTTCTGCACACA
>JAPPOU010000044.1 GCA_028817795.1 Alphaproteobacteria bacterium | reverse complement strand
CTGCTTTTTTCTGTTGCCTGCCTATTACCTGACGCAACAGGAAAAAACGCGGCGCAGCATCATGACGCTGGCAGGCATGTGGCTGGTGCAGTTTATCTCAATCCGCCTGCTGGTTTTTTATACGCTCTTTTGGCTGGTTGTTACCATTCTGCAAAACCATATCGCGCGGCGTGAAGCGGCGGGGCGTGCCACAGGGCTTGATATCTCTTTATTCCTTGTTCTTTTGCCCATGCTGGCATGGAAGATAATGGGCGATGATTTTACATGGGTTGTAAATGACGGGCTAAGCACGCTGCTTTCATACATCTCTGCCCCGTTGTGGGAGATCGACATGACACGCAGCCTTGCCGTTACCGTCGGGCTTTCTTTTGCCACCTTCCGCGCACTTGATCTTTTGATTAAAACCCATATCGGAAAAATCAGCGCACTGACGCTTGACCGGGTTTTATTCTATGGATTTTTCCCGCCCATACAAGTCACAGGCCCCATCACGGAATACGAAGACCTGCAAAAACAAAATGCCAAACCCTGCCCGCAAAATATTACAGATGGGCTGATGCGTATTGGCATTGGTGCCGTCAAATGTTTTGGCCTTGCGTCTCTCTTGCAAAACAACGCCGGTATTTTCACGTCACCGGACAGCCTGTCAGTTGGCGAACTCTGGCTGCGGCTTATTGCCTATTCATGGTATTTCTACCTGAATTTTGCGGGATATGCCGATATCGCGATCGGCACGGGAAAGATGTTCGGTTTCAGAATGAAGGAAAACTTTAACTTTCCCTTCTTCCAGCAAAACATCCGCGATTTTTGGAATAACTGGCATATGACGTTATCACATTGGGCCCAGCGCAATGTTTTCGTGCCTGCGGGAGGGTATAGAAAAGAAAAACAGTATTTCGCTATCGCGCTCACAATACTCGTCATTGCCCTTTGGCACGATATCAGCCCTGGCATGATTGTTTTTGCCGCATGGCACTTTGTGGCACTGGCCCTGCACCGAAAATTCGGTGATAAACTGCCCAATCATCATCAATGGCAAAAAATATGCTGGATTGCCCTGACATACCTTACCGTTCTTCTCAGCTTTCCCCTGCTGTCCGCCGATCTTGAAAGCGCGCTGGTCTTTTACCAGCACCTGTTTGGAGTTGGCACATGAATTACAAAGCATCATGGGCAGGTTTGGCACGCATGACGGCATGGACCTTGCTTTTTTTGTGGCTGGCCGGATATGTGTTGCCGCCGCAAACCGAGGATATTCCCTTTGATAACAGCGTTACGACCAGCCGGATTACCCCCATGCTCACCGCATCTTCCGATCCGCGCCGTGTCCGTAGCGATGTAAAAAAAGGCGGTCGCACGATTGCATGGGTCACGGACTCTCTAGGCGCGAAATTCCCGCCTGACAAAGCGCTAGAAGATGTCAAAACACATGATGTCCGCATGATTGCAGAAAATGTCTTGCCACTGTTGCCAGACGATACGCATATCAATATCTACATACAAGCCAACGCAAGGTCCTTGGAAAACTATATCAGCCTGTTGTCACTGATACAGACGCGCCCGGATATTATTGTTTTCAGCATCAACCCTGTCGCAACCCTATCGCCCTATGTTTTCATGACACACCCCGAAAGCCTTGCCGCCGCCGTGCCGTTATGGGCCAAAAACGGCAATATGCTCTGGCTGGCAACACTGGCCCAGCCCCACCATATGCTCCGCGCAACCATCACGCCATTTATCCCCATTGTCCGCGAAAGCGCCCTGCGCCTGCCACAAGACCTTTCCTTGTTTCAAAAAACCGAAAGCACAACCGCATCCCCTATCAGCGCTACTGGGTTTTGGGCTGTTGCGCACGCAGACAAAAACCATGAAACGGAGATAGATAGCGAAAAGGCAATCTTCTACAAAACCCTCCTTGCCCGCTATCCGGAAAAACGGGGCGTTTTGCCCGCCCGCCTTTTTGCACAAAGCCTGTCCGCCATCGCCCAAAGCGGCATTCCCGCACTGGTTTATGTACCGCCCCACGACCCTGCATTTGATACAAACCCTGCGTTTACCAGAGGCTACAAAGCCGTGATCGCCGACCTGACCGCCATTTACATGGCCAAAGGCGCTAAAAACATTGCATTCATCACGGCCATGCCCGAAAATGTGCAAAAGAATACGACATATCGCCGTAATGACGGCTTTCACAACGAAGACACACGCGCCGTTTCCGCTTTTCTGGCTAAAAAAATGAGCACGCTGCTGAACGAGGATAAAGCGCCATGAAAATCTATCTACAGGAAATCGGCATCGGCCTATTTTTTGCAGCAGCCATATTGCTTGTGCTTTACGCGTCCGGCGCGGGTGGCAGCGGGTTTATTTATCAAGGGCTGTAACTCTATGACGCAAAATATCACCACCTTCACAGAAGCTGTTTTGGAACAAAACCCGCTGCATAAAAAATTCATGCAGACAGCGCTGTCATCCATGACACCAGATGAAAAAACGCGGTTTGAAACATATATCGATTACTGCGCGGAAAAAGGACTGGATACAGGATATCTGGCCGATTGCTATATGACGATCGTCGAAGACACGCTGCGCGAGCAAATGTACTTCCAGCGGCACGGCCATTACCGCCATAATTCTTTTGCCGATGTTGCGAATGACGTTTATTTCAATGATGAATATATGTCGCGCTATATGTACGGCCTTGCGCTCACATCATTTCTCTGGCCCAACCATCTGGCCATGGCACGGTTTTTTAATGAAACGTTGCCCACAGATAAAACCGGCGCTTACCTTGAAATCGGTCCCGGCCACGGCTATTACCTCATGACAGCCATGGCCCGGTCTGCCTTTACCTCTTTCCTGGGCGTCGATATCAGCAAAACCAGCATTGAACAAACCCGCGCCCTTATCACGCATTTCGCGCCGGACAAAAAAGACGCGTTTGACCTTAAAGAGATGGATTTCCTTGATTCAAGCCTGCCGGATAACAGTTTTGATGCCATCGTTATGGGGGAGGTTTTAGAACACGTTGAAAAGCCGGATGCGTTCTTAAAAGAAATCGCGCGCATCGCAAAGCCTGATGCTTATATCTTTGTGACCACCTGTATCAATGCCCCTGCTGTGGACCATATCTACCTGTTTAAATCACCGGATGAGCTGGATACCCTGTTCCATGATTGCAGCCTTGAAATCGCAACCCCCTGCCTATGCCCTTACGAAGGCAAAACGCTAGCGGAATCTGCAGCCCTGAAACTGCCCGTCAACGTCGCTTATGTATTGAGGAAAACATGAACCTGCCCGGCCTGACGTTCCACCACCTTGGCCTTGCCGTCAAAAAAGAGGACGATGCGCTTACCATGCTGCGTCTTCAGGGGTATGCCACGGGCGAGAAAATATTCGACCCCCTGCAAAACGTGCATGTCCGCCTTTGCACATCCGCCGATATGCCCGCTGTCGAAATTGTCAGCCCGCCGGAAAGCGGGGAAAGCCCCATTGATGCCCTGATCGCACAAGGTTCCCGCATGTACCATATTTGCTACGAAACACCTGACCTTGGAAAATCCCTTGCTGTACTGGAGGACGCCGGCCTGCGGTGCGTGCCGCTGGCTGAAAGAAAACCCGCCGTACTGTTTGGCGGGCGGCATGTTTCGTTTTATAATATTCCCGGATTCACGATTATTGAGCTTTTGGAGGAAACCTGATGACCGCCGCGAAAACACCTGACGTCAAATACCGCAAAGACTACAAAAAACCTGATTTTGCGGTCGACAGCGTTTACCTCACCTTTGCCCTGTTTGATGGCAAAACAACGGTCACAGCCGAAACCACATTCCGCCGCACCAACAGCACGGCCAATAATTTGGTCCTCAATGGCGAAAACATGGGCTTGGTATCCATTGCACGCGACGGTGAGGCCCTGAGCGATAATCAATACACCGTCAACGACGATACGTTGACCGTCCACAATGTGCCCGATACGTTCACGTTAAAAATCGTGACCGAAATCAAGCCCGAAGAAAATACGGCGCTGGAGGGCCTGTATAAATCTTCCGGCAATTACTGCACACAGTGCGAGCCGGAAGGTTTTCGCAAAATCACCTATTACCTTGACCGCCCCGATATCATGACAACCTTTACCACGCGTATCGAGGCCGATAAAAAATCATGCCCTGTCCTTTTGTCCAACGGCAACTGCATTGACAAAGGTGATCTGGATGGCGGGCGGCACTATGCTGTCTGGGAAGACCCGTTTAAAAAGCCCTGCTACCTGTTTGCATTGGTGGCGGGTGATCTTGCATCGGTGCACGATACTTTTACAACCATGTCGGGCCGCAAGGTTGATTTATATATCTACGTCAACCACGGCAACGAAGACAAATGCACCCACGCTATGGAATCGCTAAAACATTCCATGAAATGGGATGAAGAAAAATATGGCCGCGAGTACGACCTTGACATCTTTAATATCGTTGCCGTCAACGATTTCAATTTCGGTGCAATGGAAAAAAAAAGCCTCAACGTTTTTAACGCCAAGCTTATCCTCGCTAAACCCCAAACG
>JAPPOU010000074.1 GCA_028817795.1 Alphaproteobacteria bacterium | reverse complement strand
AAAAAGGACAGGGATAGTCTGCAGCTCTGGACATTCCAGCAAAACACAAAAGCCCGCTCTTTTTACAAGAAACACGGCTTTGTCGAGGTTAAAAAGACCGACGGCGAAAACGAAGAAAAACAACCAGATGTACTGCTGGCGTGGACGAAGGGACCGTGATGGGAGCAAATACCTCTGCTGGCAGACTATTCGTTCAAGGCGCCCGCTCGGAAACGCTTGCTTTGTTTTGCAGATCCTGCGTTTCTTGACTCACGCCAACATTCATAGCCATGCCTGCAATAAAGGCAGCAGCTAAAAATCCCGCTGACATGAGCGTGATTGCCGTGTGCTTGTAAGTTTTATACTGCGCATCAGACATGACACCTGTCACCTCTTCACAAGTCTGATAATCCAACATATCCCCATCTCCTTAAAATTTAATAATAGAAGCATGGTAGCAAAACTTTTTACATAAATCAATTAGCTTTAAGTAAGCATCTGATCTTTAATGATATTCTTGGGATTTTTTCATTGATATAAAAGCGCCGCCATCATGCCGCCCCTCAAACTAACCGAAGCGGCCGCGCCAAAACCAGATCATGCCCCGTAACCTCTCCGTCCGTCACAACATCGCATTTCCCCACAACCTTAAACCCATAGTTCAGGTAAAAATTAAGGGCGCGCTCGTTTTTGTCCCAGACGTCGATAAAGATATTACTAGCATTTTTGAACCGGGGATGGACAAAGGCCGCATCCATTAAGGCACGGCCAATGCCCTGTCCTTGATAATCCGCGTGTATATAAATAGCGTTCACGGCTTGATCGCCGTCTTTCACCTCCGCGCCCTTTACGTTTATTTTTACATCGCTGAGCTGCACGTATCCTGCAATCCTGTCGCCATCAACGGCAAGGAGGATGGTATCTTCCTTCATCGCAGCGCGAAAATAATCCTGTGAGCGGGTTGCCTTGATCTCTGCCGCCAGATCTTCGGCAGAAAAGCTGTGGCCAAAGGTTTCTGTATAGGTTTTGGCGGCAAGGGCCGCAAGTGCGGGGATATCATTATCTTCCAGATCGCGAATATGGATGACTATACCCTGTTTACGCGGCATCTTTCACCGGATGGGGCGGTGCTTTGCGCCAGCTCGCCCTTTTTTTACCTGTAACGCTGTCCTTTTCCCCTTTGCGCATCATGGTAAGGTAGATTTTATCGCGGAGGCCCTCAAGGCAGCCCCACGGCACAGGGTTAAAGGGATTGATGCGGGAGATGGCGAAGACTTCCATGCGCGTCATTTTTTTCTCCCGCGTTTTGCCACGGCAGTGAAAGCCGAATGTATTGGCAACCACCAGCGTATTGGCTTTTACCGCCAATCCCTGTGGTTGCGGCAGGCCCAGTTTTTCGCATGTACCGTCTTCCACGCGGAACGATCCACGCGCGGAATAGCTGTCGGCATCGTTAGCAGCCTCTAAACTGCGGTCATATTCCCATTTCAGGCGCTGCTTCGTCAGGCGATGGGAGCCGGGGACAAAAGTAAAAGCGCCATTATCCGCCTCCACATCCTCCAAAAACAGCCATGCCTTCATGGTAGGGTGAAAGCAATCGACATGCAGGTTTTTTTGCGGGTCGCCGGGGTTGTTTAAAAACCCGTTCTGGATCTGCTGGATATAAAAACGCGGGCGTTCATATTTCCCCGCGCAATAGCGCATGAGGTTCGATGTTTTTTTATCGCGCATGACGGGATGGTCCAGCAATACCGCACGCCATGTGAGGGTATCGCCCTGCGCGCATTGATACGCTTCACCATTGTAATTTTCGGCATCATGTTTCAGCTTTTCAAAAATTTCCGGCGGCAGGGCGTTTTCCATGACGACAAATCCGTCACGCGCAAAGGCCTTGCGCTGTTCCTTCGTCGCCAATGGGGAAAGCAGCATTTTTTTAAACGCAAATATGCCATGCGCCAGACACACCCGCGCTACATGCAGGCCCATACGGTTCAAAACATGGTTGCCGATAACGGGGTTGCGGCTGAAATCCTTGGCCGTTGTCAACAGGGCAGCAATATGCAGCGGCAGCTTCGCCGCTTTTTTCAAGGCGGCCAGCGCCATGCTTACACCCTCATGGGCATGAGAACGTAGAGCGACGATGTATCGCTGAGGTCCTGGATGATGGTGGGGGAGGCAGGGTCCGACAATGAAATGCGGCAACCCTCGCCCTCGATCTGCTTTGTCACGTCCATGAGATAGGCGGAATTAAAGCCGATTTCCATGGGATCTGCGTTAAACATGATCTCAAGCTCTTCAGAAGCCGAGCCGCTATCAGCGGCATTGGCCGAAAGCGTCATCGTTTTGCCGCCCAGCGTTAGCTTCACAGCACGTGATTTTTCGCTGGAAATGGTGGAGACACGGTCAACCGCCTTGGCAAAGAGGGCGGGGTTAACCTCCAAAACCTTGTCGTTGTTCTTGGGGATCACCCGGTTGTAATCGGGGAAGGTGCCGTCGATCAGTTTGCTGGTTAAAACCACATGGTCGAAGCTGAAACGGATTTTATTCTCCGACAGGCTGATGGTGATCGCGTCACCCGCCTCATCAATCAACTTGCGGATTTCATTCACAGCCTTACGCGGGATAATTACGCCCGGCATATCACGCGCGCCATCGGGCAGCGGCATTTCAAAACGGGCAAGACGGTGGCCGTCTGTCGCGACAGCACAGAGCACATCCACGCCATCGTTTTCCGTGGCATGCACGTAAATGCCGTTCAGGTAATAACGCGTTTCCTCGGTCGAGATCGCAAAGCGGGTGCGGTCGATAATGGTGCGGAGATCCGATGCAGGAATATCAAAGGTCACAGGCAGGTCTTCGCCCGTTGTCATCTTGGGGAAATCCTCGGTCGGCAGACAGCCAAGGCGGAAGGTGGATTTACCGGCCTTCACCAAAATTGTCGTATCGCCCTTGCCGCTTTCCACGACAACGTCGGTATCATCGGGCAGTTTGCGCACGATGTCGTAGAGCGTATTGGCGGGAACCGTCGTCGCACCCGGCGTACCGATTTTGGCGGCGACAGATTCAACGATTTCCAAATCCATATCCGTCGTCATAAGGGAGAGGGCATCATCCTCGGCCTTCAGCAAAACGTTCGCCAAAATCGGAATGGTATTCCGGCGCTCGACAACGCTGTGTACATGACCAAGGGAGCGCAAAAGATCCGCGCGCGAAATTGTGAATTTCATGATCCACCACCTTTATTTAAGAGTTGGCGCATTATATCAATTACAGCAGCGTAATCCAAAGGAAAAAGGGGATTCGAAAGCGGCTATATTTTCCGCAATCTGAACGTTTTCGGGTCATCCAGGACGGGTTGGAGCGCCTTAATAAACATATTCCCCCAGCGGGTGGCTTTCAATGGTGTATCCACCAAGTCCTGCCGAAACTCGATAAAGACATAAGGCAGGCCCCTGTCCTCTGCATGGCGGAAAGGTGTGCAATCTGCAAAATATTCGTTTTGCAAGGAATAGGGCTTATTATCGCCAACGACAATACCCGGCTTCACAGCCTTGAACCCAGCCATCAGCTTTTTGGCAATGGCCTTTTCACGGTTCCACATGATACCGACATGCCATGGCCGCTTTTCACCATCCATTTCGGGCGTATAGCTGTGAATAAACAAAAGCAGCGGCACGCGGCCTTCATCCAAGAAACCATCGATCCTGTCCGACACAGCACCATGATATGGCTTAAAAATAGCAGCCTCACGCGCTTTTCTTTGCGCGGCAGTCAGGTTTTCATTCCCCGGCACGGGCGTGTTATCGCTGACAGCGGGGATAAACTGCGGATGCTTTGGCGCACGGTTCAAGTCAACGACCAAACGCGAATAAGCACCCAAAACACCTGGCATATCAAGCTTTTTGGCGATATGGCGCGACACATCGGCAGCACCGATATCCCAGCCGATATGACGTTTTAGGTCTGCAGGACATACGCCAAAATCTTTCTTCAAAGCAACCGGCAAACGCTTTGCGGCATGGTCACACACAATCAAACCCTGCCCCTTGCCACGCGGGTTTATCATTTCCCATGGCTTGGGGTCTTGCTTTTTCAGCAAGTCCGGGGGTTGTCTTGTCTTTCTTGCAGCGCACATATCCTGTTCTGCCTTAATCCATGCCCTGCCGCTTTGTATCCCTGTGTACATAGGCCGACATAAAAAGGCCGAACCCAAAAAGGACGGAGAGCATCACCGTCCCGCCATAAGACACCAGCGGCAGGGGTACTCCTACCACAGGCAAAAGCCCCATGACCATACCCGTATTGACAAAAATATAGAAAAAGAAGTTCGAAAGGATGCCTGCGGATAATAATCTTCCAAACTGGTTTTGCGACTGAAACGCCATCACATAGCCGTATGCCAGCAGCAAAATAAACAGTGCCATAAGCCCCAAACCACCAACCATTCCCCATTCCTCGGTAAACAGGGTAAAAATAAAATCCGTCTGTTTTTCAGGCAGGAAGTTGAGGCGGCTTTGCGTGCCTTCCAAAAAACCCTTGCCGGTAATGCCGCCCGACCCCAGCGCAATTTTCGATTGCGTGATGTGATAGCCCGATCCTAAAGGGTCACTTTCAGGATTTAAAAACGTTTCCACGCGCTTTTTTTGGTAATCACGCAATAAGAACATCCATGACAGTGGCACGGCGGCGGCAACGCCCGCAAGCGCAAGGCCGAACATCCAGTAACTCACGCCCGCTAAAAAGAACATCGCGCCCGATACCATTAAGATCGTCAGCGCCGTACCAAGATCGGGCTGCGACAAAACAAGCCCCACCGGCACGGCAATCATGCCCAGCGGTAAAAGCAAAAAGAGGGGATTGCGCACATCATCGGGCGTTGCGCCGCTGAACAGCCGCGCCAACGCTAAAACGGTTGCAACTTTCATCAATTCAGATGGCTGCAACTGCATAAAGCCAAGGTTGATCCAGCGCTGCGCGCCCATGCCGATATGGCCCTTTAATTCCACCCACAACAGCAACAAACAAACAAACCCGAAAAAGGGATAGGCCAGCTTGCGCCAAATGCGGATATCGATCATGGCTGTCACAATCAAGCCCGCCATGCCCAGCGCAAACCGCGCCATCTGCTTACCCGCCCAAGGGTCAAAATGCCCGCCTGCTGCGGAATAAAGGGAAGCAAAGCCGATGCCCGCAATCATCGTCAGTAACAGCAAGAAACTCCAGTTAATCGCAAAAAGCCTGTCAACCAGGCTCATGCGGTCGCGGGCCAGGCCGGGCATGCATTTACTCCCTTATATTTTTTGCAATCTTACAGGTTTACCCAAAGAAAAAGAACCGACGTTTTTTCGCGGCTTTGATAGGGCGGCGGGCAAGTTTCTTTGCCGCTGCTTTCTTTTTCTGCAACCGTGCATCACGGGGCAACGTCATAACTTTTTCTTTTTCACGCTTATGCGCGGGTTTTTTCTTGTTGTCCTGTTCTTTTTCAGGCTCCGGCACGGGTTTGGGCGCCATCAACAAATGACGCGTATCCGAACCTTGCGCTTTGCCGCGTGATGAATTCTTGGAAAAAGCGCCCTTTAAAAAGCCCGACAACGCGCCATACCGTTCGTGCGCTGTGTTAAAGCTTTCAACCAGCGTGCCTGAAGCATATGTGTTACGTGTTGCCTGCATTTTCCATCCTGTATTCACCTATGGTCCGACAGAATGCGGGATGCGTCAATAAAATATCACCATTTTTATATTAACCTGTTGATTTAAAATATAATTTTTATAAATTATTCTTCGCCGTTCTGGTGGCGGTTTTTACGCGGATCGCGTTTTTGCGCCGCCAAAAGGATGTCCCGCGCAATGGGCGCGGCCGCTTTACTACCACCAACGCCATGTTCAACCACCACGGCGGTCACATATTTCGGCTGGTGGATCGGGGCATAAGCAACAAAAAGCGCGTGGTGACGAAACTTCCATGGCAGGTCTTCGTTTTTAATCCCCTGCGCCCGCATCGCATCCGTAATCCGCCGCACCTGCGCCGTGCCAGATTTTCCGCCCATTTCAAATCCCTCTTCTTGAATGCGGGCGCCATAGCCCGTGCCGCGCCGTTCGTTAACAACAGCCTCCATGCCGCGCCGCACAGACCGCAAATGCGCGGGGTGCAGTTTTAAATCGGGCCATACGTTTTCACGGACGGGAATCCTGTCAATCGCGCGCACCAATACAGGTTTTACAGCTTTGCCGCCGTTCACAAGACGTGCCGTCATGGTCGCCAGTTGCAAAGGCGTTGCCAAAACATCTCCTTGCCCAATAGAGGTGTTCAATGTTTCCCCCGGATTCCAGATAGCGTTACGGCGGCGGCGTTTCCAGTCTTTATCCGGTACCAGCCCCGTGCCTTCGCCCGGAATGTCAAACCCAAGACGCGACCCCAACCCCAGCTCACGCGCCATATCCGCAATTGCATCGACGCCGATGCGGTTTGCCATTTCATAGAAATACACATCGCAGGACTGGCTGATCGCCTGCACAGCATCCATCCAGCCGTGGCCACCGCCCTTCCAGCAATGGAACTTGCCGCGCCCCAGCATGTAATGACCGGGGCAATAAACAGTGGCCTGCGGTGAAATACCGGCCTTCATCACGGCCAGCGCCGTCACCATTTTAAACGTCGACCCCGGCGGGTATTGCCCGGAAACAATTTTATTCGTTAAGGGATGCGCATCGCTTGATAAAAGCTCTTCCCACAAATCCGCCGGAATACCCTTGGAAAAAATTTCAGGATCGAAAGCGGGATGCGAACACAGGGCATAAACCTCGCCCGTATGCGCATCCATCAAAATGGCGGAAGCGCTTTTTTCGCGGGCAATAAAATCCTGACATTGCGATTGCAAATCCGCATCCAGCGTCAGGCTCAGGCGCGTACCCTTAACTGCTGGCAGGCTATTAATCTCGCGAATTTCACGGCCAACAACGTTGACTTCGGCCTGCACCTTTCCGGCTTGTCCGCGCAAAATCTCATCATATTGCTTTTCAACGCCGCTTTTCCCGATCCGAAAACCGGGAATGGTCATGACGGGGTCGGGTTTGTTTACGGCATCAATTTCGGCCTGACTGACCCTGCCGACATAGCCCACAATATGCGCTGTCGCCGCCCCCAACGGGTAGGACCGCATTTCGCCCTCTTCCACCGATACGCCGGGAAGGTCAGGAATATGCACCTCGACCCGTGCCATATCGTCCCATGTCAGGTTTTCACGCACCAAAAGGGGGGTAAAGGGGCGATGCTGCCCAACCTCGCCCAGCACCGCCGCGCGATCTTCAGGGGGAATGGGGATATGCTTTGACAAGCGGTCCAGTGTTTTTTCGATATCCTGCGTTTGTTCCGGCACGATAAAGGCCCGAAAATTGCGCGTATTAATTGCCAGCGGCACGCCAAAACGGTCTACGATTTCACCGCGTCCGGCAGGCACAAGCCTTAAGGAGATACGATTTTTATCAGACAGCGTTTGGAATTTTTCCTGTTCCACCACCTGTAACCAGACAAGCCGCCCCGCCAAAACCGAAAACAGCGCAAGCTTGCCCGCACCCAGCAAAAGGGCGCGGCGCGTAAAGGCGTGATAACGTTCTGTATCGCGGTTAATCATGGTCCTACATTAGACCTCTGCTGCAGAAAAAATAAGCCCCCTAACCGCGAGGACCATAGAAAAGACGGGAAAAACCATAGAATGCCCATGACAGCGGCGGGAAGACAAACCCTGTCAAAACCGCGCTAATCACCAGCGGGCGGGGCGGGATCGTTTCCAGCAAAAACAGGGAATGCACGCCCCATTGCAAAAAGAACGCGCCACCCGCCACCAGAAAAAAACACATCCATAAAACCACAAAAGACTGCCCAATGAGGAACCGACGCTGCGATCTGACAAGCCCTTGCGCCACAACCAATGTCAAGGCATGCAGACCAATAGGCCCTGCATATAAAAGATCAAGCGTTAAACCACATAAAAATGCAGCCAATGGCGGAAAAGCGCGCGGGCGAAATACGGCCCAGTAAAACGCCGCTGCTAAAAAAAACGCGGGCCGCACTTCGGCAAGGTTCCATATTTGAAACGGAAAAGCGCTGAGCAACAAAAGGCACACCGCCTGCAGCAAGATCAAGCCCGTACGGGATAAAAAGGAAATGATGGACCCTTGCGCCGTATCGCTCTGGTCGTATTCGCGATCATCAAAAGAAGACATGTTTATTCACTGCTACGGCGTATTGATATGGCCGCTTATCAAGCTTTCATCCGCATCCATATTCACAACCTGAACATAGGACAGGCTGGACAAATCAGACAAAGGCCGGACCAAAACGCTATCTTGTTCAACGGATACAATTGTGCCGACAGGAATATCCGCCGGCAAAAGCCCACCATCGCCCGATGTCACAACACGGCTACCCACCACAAGGCCACTGTCGACAGGCAGGCGTTCTAACCGCATCAATTCCTTATTCCGGCCCGCCAAAATGGCGCGGGTGCGCGTATTTTGAATGACGACCGGAATGCGGGAGTTTAAGTCTGTCACCAGCAACACGCGTGACGAGCTTTTCCCGGCTTCAGTAATGCGCCCGACAAGGCCGCGCCCTGATAAAACGGCACTGCCCTTTGTCACATCATCATTCATACCGGCAGGCAACAACAAACTTTTTACGAATGCCCCACCCGGATCAGACACGACACGCGCCGTCACATAAGCCAGCGCCGGATCGGCCTTCACATTCAAAAGCCCCCGCAGAGATTGATTTTCCGACTGGAATTTCAGCGCCGCTTCATACCATTGCGCCAATCGCGCATTTTCTTCCTTTAAACGAATATTCTCGGCTTTAAGCGCCCGCAGCGTGCGCACGCCTTCAAAAGATTCCGTCAACGTCACAAAGGGTTGGGATGTCGTTTCCAAAACAGGGGCCACAACATCCGTCACGGCAATGCGCAATTGTTCTGCCGGCATCACGCCAATACGATGAAACGCGACCATGGCCAGCGCCAGCAGCGCCAGCACAAAGGGCGTCGCCCGCGCGCCAATCATTTTTAACGGCACGGCATGGATGTCTGTTTTTGACGTCCTGCGTAACGGCATCTACTTTGTCCCCGGTACAAAAACCCGAAAATACGGGTCCCTCATTTTTAAGAATAACAGAAAAGGATTAAGAAATTCAAAACCTTATTCCTTCAATTTTCACTAAATCTGCCAAGCCCGGCGCATAAACGCCTGTTCCGCGCGCATTGGTTTTCATAAATTTTTAGCAAGAGTAATTAAGCCGCTGGTTTTAGTACATGTTTACCAGAACAGATTTCAACGCCTTCATGTTTTCAAGCGCCTGACCCGTACCCAGTGCCACGCAAGACAGCGGATCATCCGCCACCGTCACGGCAAGGCCGGTTGCATAGCGGAGCACGTAATCAAGATTTGCCAGCAACGATCCACCGCCTGTCAAAACAATGCCGCGATCGACAATATCTGCCGCCAGTTCCGGCGCGGTATGTTCCAAAGCGCCCTTGACGGCATCAATAATGGACCCAACGGGTTCGGCCAAGGCTTCGGCCACCTGCCGCTCTGAAATCACAAGCTCCTTGGGCACGCCGTTCATCAAATCACGCCCTTTGATCTCCATCAAACGCCCTTCACCATCTTCGGGCGGGCAGGCGGAACCGATTTCTTTTTTGATACGCTCTGCCGTGGATTCGCCAACCAACAGGTTATGCGTACGGCGGATATAATTGATGATCGCGTCATCCATTTTATCGCCGCCAACGCGGACGGACCGTGCATAAACAATTCCGCCCAGTGAAATCACCGCAACCTCGGTCGTGCCGCCACCGATATCGACAACCATCGATCCGGTCGGTTCCGTCACGGGAAGGCCTGCGCCAATCGCGGCGGCCATCGGCTCTTCAATCAATTCGACATGGCGCGCCCCTGCAAAGGTTGCGCTATCCATGATCGCGCGGCGCTCAACGGCGGTAGAGCCGGAGGGCACGCAAATAACCATTTGAGGAGAAGCAAAACTGCGGCGGTTGTGCACTTTGCGAATGAAGTGCTTAATCATTTCTTCGGCCACTTCAAAATCGGCAATCACGCCATCGCGCAGGGGGCGGATTGCCATGATGTTGCCGGGCGTGCGGCCCAACATTTGCTTGGCTTCATCGCCAACGGCCAGAACCTGTTTACGCCCTCCCGCAACGGAAATCGCAACAACGGACGGCTCGTTCAAAACAATACCCTGCCCGCGCACATAGACCAGCGTATTGGCCGTGCCAAGGTCGATCGCCATATCGGCGGACATCAATCCGAGCAGTTTTGAAAACATGCAGTGCCCCCATACCCCTTAGCAGAAATGAAACGCTTACTGCTTTGCTTTCATGCGGGGATTTTCTTTGTTGATGACGTAAAGGCGCATCTTGCCCTTACCGTCACGACGGCGAACAATCCGGTTTTTTTTGTCGCGTGACTTTAGCGACTTAAGTGAAGACGTCTTTTTCATGATCGTTATTCCAGTCCTTATATATCTCAATCTTGCCTGATTCAGGCAGGGCAAACTACTGATATTTTTCGATTTTGTCAATCACCCTTCTATATTCTTGAAAATAATGGCTTTTCCCGGCCCCTCTTCAGCGCATATTGCCATATTAACTGGATGTTAAGATATTTGCGATATAAGATTCATAGGCGGCGTAAAGCAAAAATACGCCAAAGAAGGGATGTGGATGATGGATAAAAAAAAGTTAACGCACGCAGATTTAAGCGATGAAGAACGCCGGCAAGTGGAAAAGCTGCGCGCAAAATTCCAACCATCCAGCGACAGGAAACCTGACGATATCAACCCCACAGGCCCCACCATGCCCGCGCAACGCGGAACACCAAAAGGAAAAATGACGCTTCAACTGGACAAAATGCAGGCAGAGCTTGATCAATTGCGCGCCGACCACGAAGCAGGCAAAAACCTGGCCGCGCCACCACCACCTGCTATCGATCCTGCGGAAGCACAGCGGGAAATCGTTCTTCTTATCGACAATTCCGGCAGCATGGAACGAAAGGACGGCGATACGCGTTCACGCGGCAGTATCTTGAGAGCCTTTGCCGACGACATGCGCCAAAATATGGAGCCGCTGGGCTTTACCGTCACCACGCGCCTTTTTGACCCGCAGGGCGATACCGGCTTTAGCCTGCACGAAGCGCTGGACGCTGTGGCCCTGCGCCCCGAAACAAAACCGCGCCACGTTATTGTCGTGACCGATGGTTATCTGGGAGATGTCTATTCAGACCCAACACCGGACAACCCGCATTCGCAAATCCTGAATGCAACGCAGCAAACGTCTGTCGATTTTGCCATTCTGACAGATACGCAAGGGGGCGGAGAGTGGATGACACAAGCTGCCAATACCGTTCCCACAGACACGCCGGAAAAGAAACCAACCGCATTCGTTGCCCATACGGCCACGGCATACGGCCAGCAGCTTGAACAAATATTGGAACGACGCATGGCGCAAATGCCGGTCACAAAACCCGCGCCTGCGCAAAGCCGCAAACCGGAACCACCGTGGTAATTCACAAGGGAGAACGATATGTCGAAGCAACCTACATTTAATGACGCCGCAAAAAAGCCTGAAGTCACGCATTTCATGCTGGATACGTCCGGCAACAAACCTGTAAAAATTGGACAAAACAAAGCCTCTGGCGAGCAATTTGAATATACCCATATGGTGCGTGACAGTGAATCGCTTGGTAATCCAGACTATGATGGCGATAAAAACAAAGTTGTCGCATCTATGCCCATCCGTGATTTTGAAAATGCGGGCCTTTTAGCCGTGAAAGCATGGCTATTACATGACGCCGATGGCGTTGCTGATGGCAGCAAAACAGAGCGAACAGCCAAGGTCAAAAACGAAGACGGCAGCATTGGCACGGTAAAATACACCGATGCTACTGTTAAAAGATCAGACCTTAGTTCCGCCGGTAACTTAAACGCTTCTATTGCATGGAAGGGCGTTGCCGCCGATACCAATGTCTATAATACAAAACTGGGCAAAACCCCGGCACCCGCTGGCCTCAATTCTTGACGACAAACGTCACGCGCTTGGAAAATTCTTTCAGCTTTGCCGCGCCCACATAGGTGCAAGCGGAACGAAGGCCGCCCAGAATTTCCTGCACCGTGGCCTTCACATCGCCCTTATAGGCAACCTGCACGATCCGCCCTTCGGAGGCGCGGTGTTCAGCCATGCCGCCCGCATATTTGTTCATCGCCACTTCCGATGACATGCCGTAATATTCGATCATGTCATCGTCTTTCAGCGCCGCTTTTTGTTCTGCCGTCAGGCATTCCGTATGCCCGGCCAGCATGCCGCCCAGCATCACGAAATCCGCGCCTGCGCCAAAGGCTTTTGACACATCGCCCGGCATCCGGCACCCGCCATCAGCGCAAATCAGCCCCGCCAGACCGTGCGCCGCATCCGCGCATTCAATAATGGTGGAAAGTTGCGGATAGCCAATCCCCGTCATCGCCCGCGTCATGCAGGCCGAGCCGGGACCAATGCCGACTTTCACGATATCCGCGCCTGCAAGAATAAGCGCTTCTGTCATATCCGGCGTTGCGACATTACCCGCCATGATAATTTTATCAGGATGGTGCCGGCGCACTTCGCGCACGAAATCGACAAAATGCTCGGTATAACCGTTTGCGACATCAAGGCAGATTTTATCCGCCCCCAAAGCCGCCATCATGCCGTCAATACGGTCATGGTCTTCAATGCCAAAGGTCACGAAAGAAAAATCCGTCGAAATATTGGCAGCTTTCAAATCATCCAGCGCATAATGTTTATGCAGCGATGTAAATATCTGGTGCCCTGCCAAGGCCTTGGCCATATCCAGCGTGCCGACCGTGTCCATATTGGCTGCAATCAAAGGAATGCCGGTGATTTTCTTGTCGCTGTGCGGCACAAGAAAGGTACGCTCCAAGCTCACCTCGGCCCGCGATTTCAGGCGCGAACGTTTGGGGCGGATCAATACATCTTCAAAGTCTAGCTTGCGGTCTGGATCTATGCGCATAAAGGCCCTCCGGCTTTTTTATCCGTTATTGTCGTTTGAAACCGCGAATGATGGGGGGTTTCGCCTATATATAGACCCTCTGGCCGCGCTTGCCAAGAGGTTTTACTTCCCGATACAAAAATCTTTGAAAATTTTATCCAAAAGCTCTTCCACATGCACACGACCCGTAATGCGGCCAAGGGCGCGCAGCGCCATGCGCAAATCTTCCGCTGCCAGTTCCGGCAAAGCGGCATGAAGGGTACGGGATAAAGCATCGCTACATTCCAAGAGCGCTTCGCGGTGGCGCGTACGCGTGAGAACTGCGCCGTCATTCTTGTTTTTAAAGGCCTCTTCCGCCCGCGCCGCCAGCGTTTTTAAAAGCACATCTATCCCCGTGCCTGTTTTTGACGATAACAAAACAGCGCCTGTGTCTACAGCCGCATCAACAAGATCGGCCTTTGACAGCACAATAATTGTTTTATCGTCTACCAGCGCTTGCGTTGCCGTATCTTTATCCTGTGCTGCATCAAACACTGCAATTTTTAAATCGGCGTCTTCCGCGGCGCGGGCCGCACGTTTAATGCCTTCAACTTCAATCGCGTTATCCGTATCGCGCAGCCCTGCCGTATCAGCCAAAATAAAGGGATAACCGCCCAAATTTAAATGCACTTCGACAATATCCCGTGTCGTGCCCGCTTCTTCTGAAACGATGGCGGCATCGCGCCGGGCCAATGCGTTCAAAAGGCTTGATTTCCCGGCATTCGGCGCGCCAATGATGGCAACACGAAACCCGCTACGCAATCTCTCCCCTTTGCGTCCATCATCAAGATGCCGCGTGATGTCGGATGCTAACGTCTCAATACCGTCTTTCAATCCGGCGGCAATCCCTTCCGGCAGGTCTTCGTCTGGAAATTCTATTTCCGCTTCCTGATGCGCCAAAAAACCGGCCAGCGTATCTGCCCAACCGCCATAGAGCCGCGATAGTCCGCCGCCCAATTGGTCCAAGGCCAAATCGCGCTGGGCTTCGGTTTCGGCGGCAATCAGATCCGCAACAGCTTCAGCCTCCGTCAAATCCATTTTGCCGTTTTCAAAGGCACGTCGCGTAAATTCGCCGGGCTGCGCTAAACGGCACCCCTCCACACGCGCCAATGCCGCCAAAACGCCATCAATCACGGCCCGGCCACCATGTAGGTGATATTCCACGACATCTTCGCCTGTAAAACTGGCAGGGCCTTTAAAATAAAGTGCCAATGCATGGTCAAGCACGGCACCATTATCGCGCAGCACCGCCATTGTGGCGCGGCGCGGGTCCGGCAGGGCTTGCCCTGTAAGTCTTTCAAACGTCTGTGGCGCTTTGGGGCCGGATACACGCACGACAGCAACGCCCGCCTGCCATGAGCCTGAGGTCAGCGCGAAAATCGTCTCCATCAATCGTCTTTCATCAAAAGCCGGTCAACGGTTTTGCCGCCTGTGATATGCGTTGTGATAATATCATCAATATCCGCACGCGTTTTGGGTCTATACCATGTGCCTTCTGGATAGATGACAATGGCAGGGCCTTGCTCGCAACGGTCAAGACAGCCTGCGCCATTCACGCGTGTGTCCTGAATACCCAGTTCCTTCACGCGGGCTTTCATATAGTTGCGCAGGTCTGCCGCGTTTTTATCCTTGCAACATCCGCGTTCATGGCCGGGGGGCCTTTCGTTGGTGCAGCAAAAAACATGGCTCTTGTAATACATAACTGTTTCCGTATATTCTTAACCGGACCGATTATATCCACAATCGGTTTCCCCTGCGCCCGCAATATGATAGCTTACTCGATAGAGGGTTTTCCATGGAAAAAGAAGTCACGATCACAGCAGAAGACGGAAAAAGCTTTAAAGCTTTTGTCGCCGTGCCGGACACAGACCTGCCCGCACCCGCCATCGTGGTCATTCAAGAAATTTTTGGCGTCAATGACGTCATGAAGGGGATCAGCCGCCAATTGGCCCGCGCCGGATATATCGCCATCTGCCCCGACCTGTTCTGGCGGCAGGAGCCGGGCGTTGTGTTAACGGACCAGACAGACGAAGAATGGGCACGCGCTTTCGAACTGTTCAAGGGGTTTGATATCGACAAAGGCGTGGAAGATTTAAAATCAACGCTGGCCTTTATCCGGAATGACAAGGATTGCATGGGCAAAGTCGGCACGGTCGGGTATTGCCTTGGCGGCAAACTTGCCTTTTTAATGGCCACACGGTCAGATGCCGATTGCAACATCAGCTATTACGGCGTTGACATTCATAACCATTTGGATGAAGCGGAATCTCTGCAAAGCCCACTTCTGATGCATATCGCAGAGCAAGATGAATATGTACCGCTGGAAGCGCAGGAAAAAATTATTCATACGCTGAATGACCATCCCATGACGGACATTCACGTTTATCCCGGCGTGAACCACGCTTTTGCCCGCAATGGCGGCAAGCACTATGATAAGGAAGCGGCGCATCAAGCCGATTTCCGTACATCGGATTTTCTGGCCACTTTCCTTAGCGATAACGAGGAATAACTCCCTTGGAAACGGGATTTCCGGACGAGCCTTCCGAAGCGCATTTTCAAATATGCGACCAAGCTGCCGATATTCTGGGCGCAACCGTTGACGGCAACGGCTTAAAGGCAAACCAGCTCAGACTCGCAAAGCATGATACCTCTGTTTACCCATTGACAGGGGAAATATCCGTCACCCTGTCCGTATCCGTACGGGAAGAAGAACGCCCCGGCAAAAACGCTGTCGGACCACAGCTCGATGGCCGCCGGGAACTGCAGGAAAAGCTATCCAGCGTTGATCCTGATGTTTTGAACAACCCGGCCTTAACCGAAAACATCATGGGCGTCATTGCCAATGACCCTGGAAAGGGCTGGGCGCTGGACAACACAAAAATCCGCTTAAAAGAAGGGGAAAAAACCTATTGCGTCTTTGAAGACTGCAAAAGCTGCGCGGGCCGCAGCTGGCAAACCTGCATTCCTTGTGATGGTACGGGGCTGGATATTTGCCTGAAATGCAATGGCACAGGGCAAATCCAGAACCACAACACGGGAAATTTTGAAACCTGTTTTGCCTGCAAGGGGCGGGAACGCGTGCAGTGCATGCCCTGCAAGGGAACAGGCCGCATCCTGTGCACGACCTGCAAGGCAACGGGGTCTTTTACAGTTGTCGCCAATGTTTTCTACGAAGCCGTGCTTGAATTTATACCAGATGACGCCGGATTGGACGACAACGTCCGCAGCATCATTGCCCATTTCACGCCGCGCAAAATGGCCACAGACGGCCATGCCGAAATATTCGCAGACACGGCAACAGTACAAGAGGGGCGGATACATATCCCCTTAATGGCGCATCTGCCTGTCGGCCTTGCCGAGTTCCAAATTGCGGGAAAAACCGTACCCGCCGTTATCGCCGGACTGAACGCGAATGTCGTGGAGATGGAACCGTTTCTGGATGCCGCGATCAAACCCGGCATCGTGGCCCTGACCAAGATTTCATCAGGCCCCATGGCCTCAGGCGCGTTGATACAGGCTGCCTGCCGGTTCCGTTTACTCCGTCGCGCCTTGGCTGATTTGGAAAGCCACACGAAAAAGCGGGTGTATTACGATATCAAGGATGAATACGGCGCTGTCATGTCAGATAAATACCTGCAGGCTGCCGTGAAATACGCCGATCTGGCCCTGCACAAGCTGGGCGACGGGCCGCGCCTGCGCGGATTTGCCATTGGAACGGCGGTCGCAGGCGTTTTATACGCTCTGTATTTCTTTATGGGCGCACATGCCACGCTGGCGCAAACCATGGCAACCCACATCATGGTCATAGACCTTGCCGTGCTACTGGCAGGATTTATCGCAGCCTATATACTGGTCCGCATGATGGCGACAAAAACGCTGCAACGTATCTTGCCCCCTGAAATCGCGCCCGATGGAAAACATATGGCACCGGCAGGCGTGTTCGGGGCCTATGCGTTTCTTGCAACTTTATTGTTGTGGTTGATGATGGCCTTGGCCGCACCGGACACACCCGCATGGCTGGCTGATATTGTTTCCCGCATAAAGGGCTAAGCCGTCGTCTTTTGCAACAAATGACTAACCCACATGCAACTCACCATCACAGCCATTGTGGCAAGAACCAGTTGAAAGCTCAACTTTCCCTGCATCACAAAAAACGCAAAGGCGACATTCGCCAATACGGCTGTGCCCAGTATCATGGGAGCAATCCACGCCGGGTTATAATGGCCATAGCCGTAAGCCGTTAAAAAATTTGCAATGGGAAAGATCGACAGGGCCGTAATAACCGTGCGCGATACCTCGTTCGTTTTGGCATAGAAACCACCAAGAATAGAGGGCAGCACCTGCCCACTGATAATCCCAATTCCTAGAACGACAGCGATCTGGGCAATGCTGATGATAAAAACAGCCTGAACAAATGCGCCCATATCAACGGCCTTACTGGTTCATGATACGGAAGAACTCGTCATTGTTCTTGGTATCTTTCATCTTATCGATCAAGAATTCAACGGCATCGACCGTGCCCATGGGATTGAGGATGCGGCGCAGAACCCACATCTTTGTAAGATCGGCCTGGCTGACCAGCATTTCCTCTTTCCGCGTGCCGGATTTCTGGATGTCGATCGCAGGAAAGACGCGTTTATCGGCAAGCTTGCGGTCAAGAACGACTTCAGAGTTACCCGTGCCCTTGAATTCTTCAAAGATCACTTCATCCATACGGCTACCGGTATCAATCAGTGCGGTTGCAATAATCGTCAGCGATCCGCCCTGTTCGATATTACGCGCCGCGCCAAAGAAGCGCTTTGGGCGCTGCAGGGCGTTTGCATCCACACCACCCGTCAGGACTTTACCGGAGGACGGTACAACCGTGTTATAGGCGCGGGCCAAACGCGTAATGGAATCCAATAGAATCACAACATCACGCTTATGCTCAACCAAGCGTTTTGCCTTCTCCAAAACCATTTCCGCCACCTGTACGTGACGGGAGGCAGGCTCGTCAAAGGTCGAGGAAACAACCTCGCCCTTTACGCTTCTTGCCATGTCGGTCACTTCTTCCGGGCGCTCATCGATCAGAAGGACGATCAGGTAAGCATCAGGGTGGTTCGTTTCAATGGAGTGCGCAATGTTTTGCATCATCACCGTTTTACCGGTGCGAGGCTGGGCCACAATCAGCGAACGCTGGCCAAAACCAATCGGCGCGACCAGTTCAATGACGCGCTGGACCATGCATTTTTTGGTGGGATCGTCCAGCTCCAGCGTGATCTTACGATCAGGGTAGAGCGGCGTCAGGTTATCAAAATTAATGCGGTGTTTGATGCTGTCGGGCACGTCATAGTTGACTTTATCGACTTTCAAAAGCGCGAAATACCGCTCGTTATCGCGTGGGCCGCGAATAACACCCTCAACCGTATCACCGGTCCGCAGGCCGAATTTCTTGATCTGGTTGGGGGAGACGTAAATATCATCGGGGCCGGGCAGATAGTTTTCATCCGGCGCGCGCAAAAAGCCAAAGCCGTCCTGCAAAACCTCCAAAACACCCGTGCCAACAATGTCCACTTCCTCTTCCGCAAGGGTTTTGAGGATGGCAAACATAATCTCTTGCTTGCGCATGGTGGAGGCGTTTTCAATCTCCAGCTCTTCGGCATAGGCCAAAAGCTCGGCCGGCGTCTTGTCTTTCAGCTCTTGCAAGTGCATGACATTGCCCGCACCGTTTTCCGTTGATTCAGGCGCAACATCCTCTGCTGCATCTTTGGCAGGCGCAGCTTTTGTGGATTGTGTTGCATTATCGGACTTTGAGTCCGCCGTACGCGTTCTTCGTGTCACTGGTTCACTCTTGATGTTTGATGTTGGTGTTCTGGAAGCGTTTATTAAAACAAAACGGCGCACCCCGGCTGCAAAGGAGGGAAAAGTCTTAAGTGCCGATGCGCTGATATCTTGGGAGAATTTAACAACATTTAGGGCAGTAT
>JAPPOU010000120.1 GCA_028817795.1 Alphaproteobacteria bacterium | reverse complement strand
GGCTTAATATCTTGTCATCCTGAGCGGAGAGAGGGGGTTTACCCCACCCGCTTTTGCGCTTTACCCACCAGCCCCATATCCCCATGCAGCTTTTCAATCCTTGCGCGGGTTTTTGCGCCCGCAGGGTCTTTATCTGCCAGAAAAGCGGGTTTCATTTTACTGGGCGGAATTTGGTCGGCGGGGATGGGCGCGTGAGCCCTGATCGCTTTTGTCGCCTTTTGCCCCAAAAGCACGGTCAAGGCGCAAGGCGTCAGTTCGCAAACAGAGCGCACAGCTTTCACATTGGCGTTTTTGTACTGTACATCGGCTTCGTTCTCACCCAACACAAATTCCTCGCCCGGCGCAATATCACGAATGGCCCACAGGCCGTTGCGGGCAATATCATGCACCGCGCCTTCCTTGGCATTGCAGACTTTAATGCCATAGCCCCATGCGGCATCCGGCACGGGAAAATCTTTTTTAACCGCCGCGCGCGCATTGGCGACATAGGTGCGAAACGCTGCTTTCTCGTGCGAGGCTTTGTGGTCAGGGCCAATGGCGTTCACATCATAGGTAATATGCGTTTCCAAAAACCGCGCCCCCAGTTTGACCGCACCGCACATAACATTCGTCGTACCTGTATGGTCAGAAAAACCCACGGGCAAGCCAAAAGCATCTTGCAATGTCGTAATCACGTTCAGGTTTGTTTCTTCAAGCGGTGCAGGATAACTGGTCGTGCATTGCATGATGGCAACATTATCTTTCAAAACCGCCAAGTCATCTGCCGTTGGCATACGCACATAGCTCGCATCAGGCAAGCCTTCCTTATGGGTGCGGCCAAAAGCAATCCACGTCAAGGCCATGCCAATTTCTTCAAGGTTGGAAACGCCCGTTGAAATAATAACCGGAAGGCCACTACGCCCCGCTTCAACCAGCAGCGGCATATGCACCAACTGGCCCGATCCGATTTTGAGCATCTCCACGCCCACTTCATCCACCAGCATCCGCAGACTCTTCACATCAAACGGCGTGCAGAGAAAACCAATATCTGTTCTATCGCAATGACGGCGCACATCAATCATCTGCCCACGCGACATTTGATAGCGGTGCAGCATCTCCATGAAACCGTCTTCCGCTTCACGCTTGCCCTTTTGGTTTTCCAACTGGTATCCCGCCTGCGCCACCGTGGGGTTGCACAGCCAGTGCGGGTCAAAGGCCTGAAACTTCACCATGTCGGCGTCACAGCTTTTGGCAAGGTCGGTCAGTTCAACAGCCTTTGTCCGGTCGCCATCATGATTCACGCCAATTTCGGCGATAATGAAAACATGATCTTGATTTTCCGAAAAATTAAAGCGGCCATCTTTGACAAAACGAGGCATAAAAATCTCCTTGGATGAGGCAAGAAGTAGCGCAACCACTACAATACGTCAATTGCTTTATCCTTGACGCTGAAAAGACCGCCCACAATAATAATGGCACACACCACTATATACATATTTAAGGAGGGCCGATATGTCCCAGCACGCCATTCATTCCATTCCCCCTGCCTTGAAAAGCAAGGCAAAAATCACACCCGAAAAATACGCGGAAATGTACAAGGCCTCCATCGACGACCCCGCCGCCTTTTGGCGCGAACACGGCAAGCGCATCGACTGGATCAAGCCCTATACCCAAGTGATGGATTGCGATTATGCCGATAATGCACGCATTCGCTGGTACTATGACGGCACGCTGAATGCCTGTTACAACTGTATCGACCGCCACCTTCCTGCCCGCGCAAACCAAACCGCGCTAATCCGCGAGGGCGATGCCGCCGATGACAGCAGCAACATCACCTATGCCGAATTAAAAGACGAAGTGTGCCGCCTTGCCAATGCGCTGAAAGAGCGCGGCGTGAAAAAAGGCGACCGCGTGACGATATATATGCCCATGGTGCCCGAAGCAGTTTACGCCATGCTGGCCTGCGCGCGCATTGGCGCTGTGCATTCCGTGGTCTTTGGCGGGTTTTCACCAACATCGCTGCGCGATCGTATCCTCGATTGCGAATCCAATGTCATTATCACGGCGGACGAAGGCCTGCGCGGCGGCAAGAAAATCCCGCTAAAGGCCAATACCGATGCCGCGCTGAAAGAATGCCCCGATGTCCACACCGTCATCGTTTTAAAACGCACAGGCGGTGATGTCGCATGGAACGATAAAGTTGATGTCTGGTATCCCGATATCTGCGGCAAGCAATCCACCGACTGCCCCTGTGAAGAGATGAACGCGGAAGACCCCTTGTTTATCCTTTACACCTCCGGCTCCACCGGCAAGCCCAAGGGGGTTTTGCACACAACGGGCGGTTACATGGTTTATGCCGCCATGACGCATGAACTGGTGTTCGATTATCATGACGGTGATATTTACTGGTGCACGGCCGATGTCGGCTGGGTCACGGGGCATTCATATATTGTCTATGGCCCGCTGGCCAACGGTGCAACATCCATTGTTTTTGAAGGTGTACCGAACTTCCCCGACTGGGGCCGGTTCTGGCAGGTGGTGGAAAAGCACAAGGTGAATATCTTCTACACCGCCCCCACCGCTATCCGTGCCCTGCTGCGTGAAGGCGATGGTTTCGTTACCAAACATGACCGCTCATCCCTCCGCGTTCTCGGCTCGGTGGGTGAACCGATTAACGAAGAAGCATGGGAGTGGTATTTCAACGTCGTCGGTGAAAAACGCTGCGCCCTTGTCGACACATGGTGGCAGACAGAAACGGGCGGCATTCTCATGACCACCCTGCCCGGCGCGCATGACATGAAACCCGCGCATGCAGGATTTCCGTTTTTTGGCATCAAGCCTGCACTGGTCAATAACGACGGCAAAATTCTGGAGGGCGCGACAGATGGCAACCTTGTCATGCTGCAAAGCTGGCCGGGGCAGATGCGCACGGTTTACAAGAACCACGACCGTTTCGTGCAAACCTATTTCTCGACCTTCAAGGGCATGTACTTTACAGGCGATGGCGCGAAACGCTGCCCCGATGGTTTCATGCGCATTACGGGCCGCGTGGATGACGTCATTAACGTCTCCGGCCACCGCCTTGGCACGGCGGAGATCGAGGACGCGTTAAACACCCATGAAAAAATTGCCGAAAGCGCCGTTGTCGGCTTCCCGCACGACATCAAAGGCCAAGGCATTTATGCCTATGTCATTTTAATGGACGGCGTTTCTGAAAACGAAGAACTAAAAAAAGATATCGTGCAGCATGTCCGCAAGGTTATCGGCCCCATCGCCACGCCCGATGTCGTACTGATCGCGCCCGGCCTGCCCAAAACCCGTTCCGGCAAGATCATGCGCCGCATCCTTCGGAAGATCGCCGAAAACGCGCTGGACCAGATGGGCGATACGTCAACGCTGGCCGACCCCGCCGTTGTCGACACGCTGGTGGAAAAACACAAAGCAACAATGAAAAAGGCGGCATGACGCGGCATATCCCCGCCAAGGAACTGGAGGCATTCGCAGCCGCTATCCTGCAGGCCGCGGGGTATACCGCCGCAGAATCCACCCGGACGGCGCAAAGCCTGATCCTGTCCGATCTTGTCGGTTACAGTTCACACGGCGTGATCCGCGTCACCGAATATGTCAGCAGCCTGCAAAGGAAAGAATGGCAAAGCGGGCTTGACCTTGCTATCCGCGCCGAAAGCGCATCGCACTGCGTTGCGGATGGCCAGCGCTGTCTGGGGCAGGTGCAAATGCCACGGCTTTTAGAACGGCTGTTTGAAAAAGCAAAAACCCAGCCCGTTGTGTCGGGCACACTGGCGCAGTCCGGCCATGTGGGACGGCTGGGCGAATGGGTGGAGAATATTGCGGCCCAAGGGCTTGCTGGGTTTCTGGCCGTAAATGATAACGGCGCCGTTCTGTGCACCGCCCCCTATGGCGGCAAAGAAGCTACAACCAGCACCAACCCCTTTGCCTTTGGCATTCCCTTAAAAAACGGCGGCACGTTTACGCTGGATACGTCCACCAGCGCAACCGCGCAAGGAAAAATGCGGCTGGCCTATCTTGATAGAACCCCCGCGCCCAAAGGATTGATACAAGACAGCAACGGCACCCCCACAACCAACCCCGCCGTTTTGTTCGAAGAACCATTGGGCAGCATCCTGCCCATGGGTGGGCACAAGGGCTTTGGCCTGTCGATGATGGTGGATTGCTTAACAGCAGGATTATCCGGCGGATACACGCCGCCCGCGCCGAGCGGCACGCCGTTTTTCAATACTGTTTCCGTGACTATCTGGAACCCTGCGCACTTTTGCGGGCTGGAACATATGCAGACCGAATCTGAAAAATATCTCGCCTTTGTCCGCAACAGCGCACCAATTGACTCCGCCCATCCCGTACGCATACCGGGCGAACGGGCGAAAGCCGAAAAAGAAAAGCGCCTGAAAAACGGTATTCCGCTGGAAGAGGGGACAATTCGCGCTCTTATCGACACGGCGGAAGAACTTTCGGTACAAAGGCCTGAAATCTTATAACATTGAATATAAACGGTATTTTTTTATTCAATGCGGGGTAACGCCTCTTTTTATTGACATAATGTAACGGGACGGGTACAATGTTAATGTACTGGCAATTCCGGTCACGCCCTTAAAAGGCACGGCATTGACAGGGATATGTATTAAAG